>JALYTE010000192.1 GCA_030854435.1 Acidobacteriota bacterium
AAGTTCGCAATCGTTGTGGCCCGCTGGAACGCGGTCATCACCGACCGCCTGTTGCAGGGCGCGCTCGATGCGCTCTATCGCTCCGGCTGCGCCAGGCAGGACGTTGAGATCGTTCGCGTCCCCGGCGCGTGGGAAGTGCCCAGCGCGGCGCGTTCGCTGGCAGAAACCAAACGCTTTGCGGCCATCATCACGCTGGGTGTTCTGCTGCGCGGCGAGACGGCCCACTATGAAGCCATCTACACCGAAGTCGCGCGCGGCATCGGCCAGTCGCAACAGGACACCGGCGTCCCTCACGCTTTCGGCGTGCTCACCTGCGAGACGCTGGAGCAGGCGCTCGACCGCGCCGGTTTGAAGGCCGGAAACAAGGGATTTGAAGCGGCGATCGCGGCCATTGAAATGGCTTCAATACAAAGCAAGATCGCGAGCAGAAGCTGATGGGCACGCGTCGCAAATCCCGCGAACTCGCCATGCAGATGCTCTTCCAGGGCGACCTCGGCAAACAAAAACCGGACGAAGTCGAGAAGCTCTTCTGGGCCTCGCGCGACGACGTCGACGACGAAACGCGCGGGTTCGCCGACGACCTGCATCGCGTGGCCACCACGCGCGAAGAAGAAATCCACGCGCTGATCGAAAAGTTCGCCCAGAACTGGCGCGTCGAGCGCATGCCCGTGGTCGACCGCAACCTGCTGCGCACGGCGGTCGCCGAAATGCTCGCGTATCCGAAGACGCCCGGCGCGGTCATCATCAACGAGACGCTCGAAGTGGCCCGCCGCTACGCCGCTCCCGAGTCCATCCACTTCCTCAATGGCGTGCTCGATGCCATCGCGCGGCATCTGCTTGAAGCCCGTCTCAAGTTGTAGCTAAGGCACTACCACCGGCCCCAGCAGCGGAGTCCTCACCGGCACTCCCATGCCTACAAACTCCGTCAGCGTGTTGCTCCCGAAGTTCGTCACCCACACGTTGCCGCTGGCGTCTATTGCGATGCCAAATCCCTCCAACAGCCGGGCGTCCGCGCCAAAGCCTCCCGCTGGCGACAGCAGCGCGCCCGGCACGCTGGCCGACGCCCCGGCGAGTTCCGAGATCGACGGTCCGCGATAGTTCGCCACCCACGCATTGCCAGCGCCGTCGATGGCGATGCCTTGCGGATGGTCGAGGCCGCCGCCCGTGTAGCCACTGGAGACGACCTTCCCCGTCGACGACAGCAGGCCAACGCTATTGTCGAAGTAATTGGCCGACCACACATTGTCCGAGCCATCCACGGCCACGCCCGACGGACTGTTCCCGGTCACGAAACTCGCAAAACTGGCCCCGTCCGGCGAGACTTTAGTGATCGTGTCGCTCGATTGGTTGGCGACGAAGCCATTGCACTTCGAGTCCACCGCGATCGCCACCGGGAACGCAAATTGGTTCGTCGTGTACCCCGAGACGCCGGACAGTGGCGCGCCGCTGTTGCTCAGCAAGGTCAAGTGCGAATTGCCGAAATCGACCACCCACGAAGTCCCGCTCGTGTCGATGGCGATCGCCACCGGAAAGTTCAATCCGCCCTGCGTAAACCCCGCGCTCCCGGCCACCGATTGGCCCTGGCCGTTGAGCACCGTTACCGAGCCGAGGCCGCCGTTGACGGCGAACGGGCCCTGCTCGTTGGGAATCCAGGAATTGTCGCTCTGGTCGATCGCCAGGCCGTAAGACTCCTTCAAGTTGTTGCCCGTCACGCCTCCCGAAATCATGGGTTGCCCGGTGTTGGTGAAGAAGCTGGCCGCGGAGAAATAGCTCGCCACCCGAACGTTTCCCGCCGAGTCGATGCCCAGGCCCGAAGGCGCGTCCATGCCGCCGCCCGCGTAGGTCGCAAACATCGTCCAGTCGGAAGGCGCGACCGTCGCCGCGGGCGCGAAGACCGCCGCCCCTCGGCTCGCCGCATAGAGCGCGGCCACGTTATTGGCCGGATGCCGCGCCACGTTCAGCATCGCATCGAGCGTGTTCGACGGCACGCTGCCGGACACGCTGGTCGCCGCGTAAAGCTGCGCGCAGCCAACCGGCGACACGACGCACGCGTAAATCCCGTTGGCCAGCGAGTTGAGCACCGTCGCGGGAGCCGTCCCCGTTGCGGGAAAGCTCGCACCCGGCACAGTGCCGGTCGAAACGTTCACCAGGTTCGCGACCGTCGCCGCCGCCAGCGACAGGCCGCTGAAGTTCGTCGCGCTCGCTCCCACGTTGCCGCCCGGCGAGAGGAACTGCGCCAGCGCATAGGCGCTCGCCACCGTCGTCGCTTCATCCACTACAAAAGTCGGACCGCCGGAGAGGGAGTTGCATGTACCCAGCGGTGTCATCAGCACGATGCCTGCGTTGTTCGGCGTCGTGGGGCCGGCCTGATAGCCGCGCGTCACCACATACAGCGTCGAAAGATTGAAGGGACACGCATACCCCGCCGGGACCGTCATCGTCCCAGTCGCGTCGGTAGGCGTGCTCGACGCAAACAATACCGTGGCCGTCGATCCGTTGCCTCCGTTGCCCGCCGCATACAGCGTAACGCTCGCCCCTCGAAACGGAACGCCCCCCGCCATCGCTTTTACCGTGAAACCAGCGCCCGCGAAGTTCGCCGTCGGAGCCGGCCCGGCCGCGCGCGCGACCGTGCTCTTGCAGTTACTCATCTGCGGGGGAATCGACGACGCCAAAGACCCGCCGCTGCCGCACCCCGCCAATCCGGCAATCAATGCCAGGGGAGCGAGCGCAAGCGGTAGAGTGCGAAGGGGGGTCACGCAGCCAAGATTATCAGAGCAGCGGTCGATGGGGCAGCGATTGTTTCGATCGACAATTGTCACGACACCCAAAACGGAATATATTAAAAACTGTTCATGCTCTCTCTTGGTCTCCCCAAAAGCTGTCATCTCGACCGGAGGCGCGTTTTTTGCGCCGGAGCGGAGAGACCCGCAGCTTCTCCGCGCGGCCGAAATCCTTGCCGCCCCGGAAAATCTACAGGTCTCTCCACTACACCTTCGCAAAAAGCGCGAAGGCTTCGGTCGAGATGACAGGCTCTACGGATCTAGTCTAAAGAAGAGATCGTGAACAGGCTCTTACGGTTCGCGATACGGCCGCGTGAACACCGAAAGGTCCGCCCCCGCCAGAAAATCCCGCAGGTTGCCGGTCAGTTGCGTGCGCGCAAGGTCGGCCGCCATCGCCGTGTCCAGCGTCTCGGTGCGCAGCAGCACGGGGATGGGGCGCGACGGGCTTTGGCTCAACAGCGTGTACGTGTCCGGGCGGCTGTACACGAACCCGAAGTGCTGCCGCGAGGTCGAATACTGTCCGCAGGTCGTGCCCGTGCATACGGTCGTCGCTTCGAGATACTGCGTGGCTCCATCGTTGAAGAACGACGCGCTGAAGCTGCTCGGCGCGGTCGCCGTGGGCAGCATAAGCGGCCCGTGCCACAGCCAGTCTTCGCCGCGCGCGGCATGGCACAGCAGCGTATCGTGCGCTCCCAGCACCGGCGAAATCCCCACCGCGACATGCGCTCCGCCGTTCACGGGAGCGTAGTCGGCCCAGTAGAAAATCAGCGGGCCGGTGACCAGGTACTCGTTCCACGCGCGCTCCAATTTGTAGTTGCCAACGCGCTCGGGAAAGTGTCCCAGCGCCTTCGGGTCGGTCAGCGCTCGCGGCGCATTGTGATTGCCCATCAACGCCCGCGCATAACTCACGCTGCCCAGCGCCAGCACCACCGCCAACGCGGCCAAGCGCGGCAGAAACGAGCGCGGTACGCGCCCTACCCTATCCGGCACAGCCCGCAGAGGCGGCGGCCGCAGCGTACCCGTCGGACTCAGCCGCAGCACCACCGTAAACAGCAACGTCGTCGCCAGCAGAAACAGACACGCGCCAATGATGTAGTCGCCCATCTCCGCGCGGCTTTGCAGCCAGTGAATATGCAGCGCGACGATGTAGTACACCACCAGCACGCACAGCCGCACCAGGTTGAACACATACCCTAGAAGCACCGCGCCCACCACCGCCAGAACGTGAAACTTCCAGCGGAAGCGGTACAAATAGCCTGCGATCAGCGCGATGAAGCCCATCGTAATCGCCCCTCGGATCCCATTGCAGCCGGGCGCGATGAACATCCCGAAGTCGGGCGTAAACATCAGCCGTAACTGGTCGGTCGTCAGCGGTTGGCCCAACAGGTGCGCGAACCCGCGCGCGATCTTCGCCGAGGCGTGTTGCAGCGGCAGGTCGATCAGCAGGTTGAAGGCGTTGGGCACCGGATTGACGAACCACGTCAGCACAATCGGAAACAGCGCCGCGCGAAACAGGCGCACGCCCCCGAACAGCAGCACGGCTCCCGCCGTATACGCAAACGCCACCAGCGAGTGCGGCGGAAGGAAGATGGCCCACGAGGGCGTCAGGATGAACTCCAGAATCGCATGGTCGCGCAGATGGACGGCGGCAACGGTGACGGCGATAATTCCCAGCCCCCACCACGTCCCGCGCATCTCCCAGCCCAGTGCGCGCCAAGCCCGCAGAATCAGCAGCAGGCTCACAATCGGAATCAGCCCGCCGATGGATTTGAGCGGATCGGTCGTCCACAACGCCCACAGGAACAGGGCCGTCGAAAAAATGGCAAACACGCCCGCAACTGAGATCACGGTCGCCAGCCCCGCCGCCTGTCCCAACGACAACGTCCCGCGCACATTCGTTCGCGCAGCAGGTTCCGCCTCCGCCGTCGGCGCAAGCACGAGCGGCGACTCAGCGGGTTGCGCACCAGTGGCCGAGGTTGGCATCAGCGGTCCCCGGGGTTCTTCTACTTGCGAAAGCGGCGGCGCGCGGAAGCGATGAATGCGCCCGCGGATCCCACAATCGCCAGCAATGCGGTGGGGTTCTCGGGAGAATTGGTGCAGCCAGTCTGGGCATACAGAGGGGAAGCGGCAGCGGCGACCAAAACGAATGCGGCGAGAAGGTACAGTTTTTTCATGACAGCCTCAGCACGGAAGTTATACCAGGCGGGAAAGGTTGTCAACGCTTTCCTTCCGGTTGTTTGCCTTGTTTTGCCCAACACGGGAATGTCGCTTTTGCTTTTGCCCTTGCTTTTCTTTCTGTCATTCCCGTAGGAAACCTGCTGTTCGAGAGCGCCACAAAGTTGCTTCCACTCCGGATTTTTCCTGCACAATCGCGTTTCTCCGGGCGATTAAGGCGTTACCATTGTGGCTCGGAACGAGACACACCGCACTATTCATTTGGGCCTCAAGAATCGGAGGAATCACCATGGCGTCGAAGAAATCCACCCCCGCTCCACTGCCTGTCACCCAACGCACCGTTCTGCCCGGCAGCGAAAAATCTCCGCTTGTCCATCCGGCCGCGGAAAAGCCTGCGCGCGCCGGCGCGAATGTTGTCGTCTCGGTGGCCGTGAAGCGCAAGAACCCGCTTCAGGCGTCCCACCGGTCGGGCAAACTGCGCCTCACCCACGTGCAGTATCGCCAAACGCACGGCGCCGACCCGGATTCCGTCAAGCTCGTCCGCGCCTTCGCCAAGCAATTCGGTCTGGCCATCGAACCCGATACCCCCGGCCCCGAACGCCGCGTCATCAAGCTCTCCGGCACTGTCGCCGCCATGCAGAATGCCTTCGGCACCACGCTTTCGCAGAAGGTCGTCGACGGTAAGACGTACCGCGTCCGCCAGGGCAGCATCGACCTTCCGTCCGGACTGATCGGACACGTCGTCGCCGTGCTTGGCCTCGACAACCGTCCTCAAGCCAGCCCCCGCTTTCGCGTCCTCGGCGAAGACGGCCCACTCTCGGCCAACGCCGCGCAGGGCGGCGGCTTCGCGCGTCCCCACGCCGCTGGCAACGTCTCCTACACCCCCGTCCAGGTCGGCCAGCTCTACCAGTTCCCCCAGGGTGCCACCGCGTCCGGTCAGACCATCGCCATCATCGAACTCGGCGGCGGCTACCGGACCGCCGACATCAAGGCCTACTTCAAAGCGCTCGGCCAGAAAGCCCCCAAGGTCACGGCCGTCTCCGTAGACGGCGGCAAAAACGCTCCCTCGAATGCCAATAGCGCCGACGGCGAGGTGATGCTCGACATCGAGGTCGCCGCCGCCGTCGCCCCCGGCGCCAACATCGTCGTCTACTTCTGCCCCAATACCGACCAGGGCTTCATCGACGGCATCGGCACCGCCGTCCACGACATCGTCCACAAGCCCAGCGTGATCTCCATCAGTTGGGGCGCGCCGGAGATGCGCTGGACGGCGCAATCCATGAACTTGCTCGACGCCGCTTGCCAGTCCGCGGCCGCACTGGGCATCACCGTCACGGTCGCCTCGGGCGATAACGGCTCGACCGACGGCCTCACCGACGGCGCCAACCACGTCGACTTCCCAGCCTCCAGCCCGCATGTGCTGGCCTGCGGCGGAACCAACCTTCAGAGCACGGGGACCAACATCACCTCTGAAACGGTCTGGAACGGTCTTCCCAACGGCGGCTCCACCGGGGGCGGCGTCAGCAACTTCTTCCCCTTGCCCACCTGGCAATCCGGCTCGGGCGTTCCCAAGCCCACCATCGCTGCCGGAGGTCGCGGCGTTCCCGACGTTGGCGGCGACGCCGACCCCGCCTCCGGCTATCAAATCCGCGTCGACGGCAAAAACCTCGTCATCGGCGGCACCAGCGCGGTGGCTCCGCTGTGGGCTGGACTCATCGCTCTGGCGAACCAGCAGAACGGCAAGTCTGCCGGCTTCATCAACCCCGCGATCTACATGGCGAAGTCGAAGTCCGCCTTCAACGACATCGTTTCCGGCACCAACTACCTGGGCACGCCCGTCGGCTTCAAAGCGGCCACAGGCTGGGATCCCTGCACCGGCCTCGGCTCCCCCATCGCGCCTGTTCTGATCGCCGCCGTCAACCCAGGCACAAGCTCAACCAAACCCAAGGCCAAAAAGAAAGCCACCGCCAAAAAGAAGTCAAAATAACTCCATCCCCCCCGGTGCCCCATTCATCGCGGCTTTATCGCGATGAGTGGAGTCTCGCGGAGTAATGGCTATCGTCGAAGAGCTTCCGCTACTACTGCCCATCCAGCCACATCTTCAACTTCGGCTCCTGCGACTCCCTCAACTGGATGCAATCCGAGCTCGCATCGTAGGCCTGCTTCAACGTGCGCTCGGTATTTTCAACAGGATGCGCGGCGAAGAACGTCTGCACCTGGTCGCGCTCGGCGACCGTGCAGAACGACCCGGTAGAACCCACCAGGCCGGCGCCCGAACTCGCCGTCAGTTGCGCATGGACCCTGTCCCAATTTTCGCGAACGTAGTCCCACGCCTGCGCGCGCGTTGCGGGATGGCGCAGCAGCGACGCGATAATCACCCAACTGTCCTGATTGCGCACCTGGCCGGAGACGGCGTAATCCAGCGTGCGCTTGACCAGCGCGGAATCCTCGAAGTCGCCCAGCATGTGCAGCGTTTCACCCTGCAACGACGGGTTGGTCGAGTTCTGGCTCACCTTCTGCATCAGGTCGTAGAAGTTCGCATTGCCGTTCTTCGCGGTCAGCGCGACCGAGGCATCGGCCAGCCCGGGATCGCTCGCGTCTTTGCCCGTAAACAACTCAGTCGTGATCTTCGTGGCCTGCTGTAGCACCGCCGGATCGTCGGCCGTGCCCAGCACGTTGAACAGCAGCGCTCGCCGTTCCATGGATTGCGTCGACTCCTTCTTGTCGTGGCCTCCCAGCGCGGCATAGATCGGCCCAAACTGCTTGCGAATCACAGCGTGCAGCCGCTTGCTGTCTTCGGGTGTTGCGATGCGCTGGTCAAGGCCTTCGACTTTGCCCAGCGCAATGTCCAGCACGTTCGCGTCGGGATCGTTCTTGAGCGCGAGCACCAGGTCGAGATAGTCGCCGACCGAGCCTTGACCGGCCTGCATCAGCGCCCAGCGATCGCCGACAAACCCGATGCGCTCTTCCGGCGTGAACTTGGTCTCGATCGACGCTGTGATCGCGGCGGCTTCCTCGGGCGAATAGGCAGTGCGGAAGTAGCCCTTGCTCCCTGCGTTGATGTAGACCGGCACGTCCGCGC
>JALYTE010000257.1 GCA_030854435.1 Acidobacteriota bacterium
GCTCGAAGATGAGGATGGGTCGCTCGGGGTGGTCGAAAGCATCGTTGGACAATCGCGACTGTTGCTCACCTTCACGGGCCACGCGAACCATGCGGGCACGACGCCGATGTCCCTACGCAAAGACGCACTCGCAGCGGCGGCCCAATGGATCGTCGAAGTGGAACGCTTCGCGCTCGACTACAAGCAGCTAGTCGCTACGGTCGGCCACATCGAAGTGCTGCCGGGCGTGGCCAACGTTATCCCTGAGACGGTGCGCGCGACGCTCGACGTTCGCCATCCCAGCGACAAGTCACGCCATGCGGCTGTGGCGATCCTTCTCACAAAGGCAGAGGCCGCCAGCACACTGCGCGGAGTTCGCGTACATGTGGAGACAATAATGCAACAGGCCGCAATCCCGATGGACCGCGCGTTGTCGACGCTGCTCGCGGAAGCCGCTACCCGCGCGAGTTTTGCGGCCAAGACGATGTTTTCGGGCGCAGGACACGACGCCATGATCGTCGCTTCGCACGTGCCCACGACGATGCTGTTCATACGCTCGCCGGGCGGCTTGAGCCACCATCCCGACGAAGATGTTCGCGAGCAGGATGTCGAGGCGGCGATTGCGACTGTGCTCGAGTTTGTGACGCGTTTGCGGCCTCCACAGTAGAATCGAAAGCTATGCATCGACTTGGATTCACACGCAGCGCCAATCGCCGCGACCACCTTCTGCTCACGCCGGACACGTTTATTCGTACCCCCTTGCCCGGCCTCACAGGCGGCGTCGCCATCGTGCATGTCGCTCCGCAGGTCGGCGCGGCGTTTACGCAGATGACCGTTGAACTTGAGCCCAACGGCTCCTTGACCGAAGGCCCGACGCAGCGTTTGCTGTATGTGCTCGAAGGCGAACTGACCCTTGCGGAACCCAGCGTCTCCAAACCCCACGAGCTTGCTGTCGGCGGCTTTGCCTATCTACCAACGGACTACGAACACACGCTTACGGCGAAAACGAAGGCGCGAATCGCGGTGATCGACAAGCCCTTTCGTCCACTCGATTCGGAGCATGGCGAAGGCTTCCCGGAGTTTCTCATTGGGCGCGAGCAGGACCAGGCCTCGACGGCGCTCAACGGCGACGAAGACCTCCAGGTCCGCGCGCTGCTGCCGCCCTCGCTCGCCTTCGATTTCGCGTGCAACACGATGACCTACGCGCCGGGCGCGGGCCTCTCGCAGGTCGAAATCCACTACATGGAGCACGGGCTGCTCATGTTGGAAGGCGGCGGCATTTATCGCCTCGGCGACTCGTGGTATCCAACCGCAGCGGGCGACTTTATCTGGATGGCACCATACTGCCCGCAATGGTTTGGAGCGATTGGAAAGAAGCCCGCGAAATATCTCATCTACAAAGATTTCAACCGGCATACGCTCGCCTGGTGTCCTGGATCTGAAGTGCGTTACAAATGAATTGTCATTCTGAGCGCAGCGAAGGACCTGCTTTTTGTTGCAGTTGGATTCAGCTTCGGCGAGCAATATATGCCGTGAACTTCAGATTCAGGACACTAGTTGCATTCATTGATTTCGATGAACCTCAGCATCAATACCGACCGTCTCCTCCGCGAGTTGCATCAACTTGCGCTCATCACCGACTGCCCTCCGACCGAGGACAAATCGTTGCCCGCGCCCACGCAGGCCGTGACCCGCATTGTGTTTACTCCCCGCGATCTGGAAGCGCGCGCGTGGCTCAAGAAGCTCGCGACCGACGCACGTTTCTCCGTGCGCGAGGACGCCATCGGCAACACATTTTTGCGCTGGGAAGGCTCAGAGCCCGCGCTCCCCGCTGTCGGCACGGGTTCGCATACGGACGCGATCCCCCACGCCGGCATGTACGACGGCACGGTCGGCGTGCTGGGCGGGTTGGAGGCCATGCGCTCTCTGAGAGAAGCAGGTTTCAAGCCGCGCCGCTCCATCGAGACGCTCATGTTGACCAGCGAAGAACCAACGCGGTTCGGCATCGGTTGCATCGGGTCGCGACTGCTCAGCGGCGTGCTCGATCCGAACACAGCAGACGCGCTGCAGGATCGTCTGCCCGAAACCGAACAGACCGCTCGCGAGGGGCTGACGCTGCAACAGGTCCGCGAAAGCGCCGGCTTTCACGGCGACCTCGCAAGCGTGAAGCTCTCACGGGAGAGCTACAGCGCTTGGGTCGAGTTGCACATCGAGCAGGGGCCGCTGCTGGAG
>JALYTE010000277.1 GCA_030854435.1 Acidobacteriota bacterium
GTTTACCGATGGCGAGACGTTTTGCCACGAAGAAAAACGCGACTTCGAGTACGACTTCCACTACATCGACCCGGACGCGCTGGCGGTGCGGGTGGTGGCGAGCGACCTGAACGGGCGCTACACCGTCACCAAGGAGTTCATCACCGACCCGCACCATCCGGTGGTGCTGATGAACGTGAAGATCGAGGGCGACGAAGCGTTGCTGGCCAAGCTGAAGTGCTATGCGCTGCTGGCCCCGCATCTGGACGGCGGCGGCAAAGGCAACTCGGCGCGTTCGCTCGATATTGCGGGGCGGCGCACCATGCTGGCGTGGAAGAACAATGTGTCGCTGGCGTTCGGAGCGGACTGCGGCTTCTCGCGCTCCAGTTGCGGATATGTGGGTTCGAGCGATGGATTTCAAGACCTCAAACAACACGGCAAAATGACGTGGGACTTCGGCTCCGCGCTCGACGGGAATCTGGCCTTGATGGGCGAGATCGACGTGGCGAAGTATCGCGAGTTCACCATCGCCATCGCGCTGGGCGACGGCCACCACTCGGCGCTTTCGGGCATGATGCAGACGCTCGCGACGCCGTATGCGCTGCACCTCAAACGCTTCATCGAGCAGTGGCATCGGGCGGCCTCGCCCGATCGCCTGGCCTCGGTTGCGACCGACAAAGGGCGGCTGATGCGGGTCAGCCACAACACCATCCTCGCGCACGAAGACAAGACATACTCGGGCGCGTTCATTGCGTCGGCGTCGATCCCCTGGGGCGCGTCGAAGTCCGACGACGACCTGGGCGGATATCACCTCGTCTGGACGCGCGACATGGTGCAGTCCGCCACTGCGCTGCTGGCCTGTGGGCGTGTCGATACGGCACTGCGCGCGCTGGTCTACCTGGCCTGCACGCAGCGACCCGATGGCGGTTTCGCGCAGAACTTCTGGATCGACGGAACGCCGTATTGGACCGGCATCCAACTCGACGAAGTCGCGTTTCCGATCATGCTGGCCTGGCGGTTGTGGAAGGTGGACGGGCTGGGCCAGTTCGACATTCTGCCGTTTGTGACTCTGGCCGCGGCCTACCTGACGCGCTACGCTCCGCTCACGCAGCAGGAGCGCTGGGAGGAGAACGCGGGCTACTCGCCCTCCACGCTGGCCGCGGTGATTTCCGGCCTGCTATGCGCGGGAGAGATCGTGAGCGCGCGCGGCAATGAGGCCCTGGGCGAGTTCTACGAAGATTATGCCGACTGGATCGAAGCCCACCTCGACGAGTGGACCACGACCGACGAAGGCGTGTTGCACCCGGACGTGAAGTGCCACTACATGCGCATCCGCCCGCCCGCGCCGGGCGAGCCGTTCCACAACGACACCATTCCGCAGGGCATGGTCCACATCGCCAATCGCGGGCCGGGCGAGAAGAGCGACTTCGACGCGCGCGAGGTGATCGACGGCGGCTTTCTGGAACTGGTGCGCTATGGCATCCGGCTGCCGGACGACCCGCTGATCGTCGATTCGCTCAAGGTCGTGGACCGCATCCTGAAAATCGACACTCCGTACGGCCCTTGTTGGCGCCGCTACAACCATGACGGCTACGGGCAGCGCAAGGACGGCGGCCCATTCCTGACCTACGGACAAGGCCGCGCCTGGCCGATACTAACCGGCGAGCGCGCCCACTATGAGTTGGCTGCGGGGGAAAATGTTGTGCCATACATCCGCGCGATGGAGCAGTTCAGCTCCATCGGCGGCATGTTGCCCGAGCAGGTGTGGGACTACCTCGATATGCCCGCCGAAGACCTGTACTTTGGCCGCTCCGCAGGCTCCGCGCAGCCGTTGGTGTGGGCCCACGCGGAGTATGTGAAGCTGCTGCGCTCCACCGCCGACGGCCGGGTGTTCGACCGCATCTCGGTGGTCGAAGAGCGCTACGCGGTGCCTAAAGAGCAACGCAAATTTACCAGCCGCATGGAGATATTTCAGTTTTCGCGGTCGATTTCGGCGATGGTGCAGGGCGGCACATTGAGGATCATGGACGCGCAGCCATTTCAGGTGACGTGGACGGTCGACGGCTGGGCGACCACGAGCCACACCGATTCGACGGTCATCGGGCCGCCGGGATCGTTCGCAGACATCTGCATCGCGCCGCAGGTGACGGGCAAGCTGATCTTCACGCTCTACTGGCCAGGGCAGGACAGGTGGCTGGGACACAATGTCGAGGTCGGCATCAATGAGACGCCCGCGCCGACGATGCCCGCCGCGGTGAAGCCGAAGTCGTAGTTTGAGAAGCTGTGGCGATCGCGTCAGGGGTTCATTGGCTTGGAGCAGTTGACCATCCACGGGATGCCGAACTTGTCGGTCGCCATGCCGAAACGCTTGGCCCAGAACGTTTCCGCGATCGGCATCTGCACGCTGCCGCCGTCGGAAAGCGCTTTGAACACGCGGTCCGCGTCTTCGGGGGTTTCTACATTGATCGAAACCACGATCCCCTGCGCTTTTTGGAAGCGGCCCGGAGGCGAGTCGGCGCCCATCAGCATCGTATGGCCCAACGACATGGACTCGTGCATGATTTTGTC
>JALYTE010000283.1 GCA_030854435.1 Acidobacteriota bacterium
TCCTCTACCTCGGCCGCATCGCCCCCTCATGGACTACTGGCTACCGGGGCACGCTGTGGGCGCTGGCCGTCGTCATCGGCTGCACGCTCTGGAACCTGCGCGGCGCAAAGGCGGTCGGAGAAGGCTCCGTCGCGATGTTCTTCATCCTGCTCGCGCCCTTTGCCGTCCTCGTCGGCGTCGCTCTGTGGAGATGGCACGGCCTCGGCTCGGGCGCCATCCTGCACCCGGTCAGCAACGCCGACATGGGCGGGGCCGTCTGCGTTGCGCTGTGGAACTACATGGGCTGGGACAACGCCAGCACCGTCGCCCAGGAAGTCGAGGACCCGCAGCGCAACTACCCCCGCGCCATGCTCGGCGCGTGCGCCCTGGTCTCGCTGACGTACATCGTTCCGCTCGCGGCGGTGGGCCTCGCGGGCCTCGCACCAGACCAATTTTCAACCGGCGCATGGGCCGACGCGGCCCGCACCATCGTCGGCCCCGCGCTCGGCCTCGCGGTCGTCGCTGGCGGCATGATCAACGGCGCGGGCATGTTCAACCCCCTCATGATGAGCTATTCCCGCGTGCCCTACGCGCTCGCCGAAGACGGTCTGCTGCCCAAAGCCCTCACGCGCCGAAACGCCCATGGCGTCCCCTGGCTCAGCGTCCTGCTGTGCGCCATCATCTGGGCGCTGGCGCTCAAGATGAGCTTCGAGCGCCTCATCTCCATCGACCTCGTCCTCTACGGCGCGGCCTTGCTGCTGGAGTTCGTCGCGCTAGTTGTCCTCCGCGTGCGCGAACCCGATCTGCACCGCCCCTTTCGCGTCCCGGGCGGAACAGCGGGAGCGGTCGCGGTCGGCGTCGGCCCCGCGCTGCTGATCTTTTTCGCCCTCTGGGTCGCGCGCAAAGACAGCGTGCTCGGCATCAACGCGCTGCTCTTCGCCGCATCGGTCGGCGTCGTCGGTGCCGCAGTCTACGCGCTCGCCGA
Organism: Acidobacteriota bacterium; assembly: GCA_030854435.1. GTDB lineage: Bacteria > Acidobacteriota > Terriglobia > Terriglobales > Acidobacteriaceae > Granulicella. The sequence continues at coordinate 965 of JALYTE010000283.1, forward strand.
AGCCCTCCGCCGCACCCCATCAACAACCCTCAAACCCTGAACGTAACGGGCTTTTCTTTCTGTCATTCCCGAAGCGAACCTGCTGCTTATTTTGCTTTTACCTTTGCTCTTGCTGTTGCTGTTGCTTGTTTTTCGCCGTCATCCTGAGCGCAGCGAAGGACCCCCGTATTTTGCTTTTGCTTTTGCTTTTGCTGTTGCTCTTGCTTTTGCTTTCGCTCTTGCTTTTGCTTTTGCTTTTGCTGTTGCTGTTGCTCTTGCTTTCGCTCTTGCTTTTCTTTCTGTCATTCCCGAAGGGAACCTGCTGTTCGCTCGGCCACGCGAACCTCTGCCTCCCATGCCCAGCCGAATCGCTAAAAAAACGACTTTGGCGAGAAACAGGCTGCAAACTCACGTCTTAATCCCGGAAGTCCAGTCTTCACGTGCGTTCCGGCTCGACTTCCCGCACACTATATGATGCGCCAAGGGATTGCACTTGTCCGTTTGTGGGATCCTCCAGTTCCGCGGCGATTCGGCATCCTACGGAAGACGGAAGAGCGGCCCATTCTCTAACTGGAGCACGATATGTTTCTTGTACGAACCCGACTTCCCGCGCTCAAAAACAGCGGATTTCTGCTGGCCATACTTTTGCTGGCCATCGCCCCCACGCTCCGCTCTCAAGCCCAGGGCCTGCCCACAGCTTCCAAAACGATCGACATCTCCGCCTTTGGCGGCTACCTCACCGAAAACCCCGACTATGGCCCCACGCGCAACAAAGGATTCTTTGTTGGCGCCAATGCGACGCGTTACTTCCACTGGCCGGTCGCCCCCTCGCTCGAGGCCCGTTACAACCGCACAACCGGTCAGTACATCAACGACAGTTCGTTCGTGGGTGGGCCGCGCATCCAGGTGGATCTCTTCCACCGCTTTCACCCCTACGCCGATTTTCTCCTGGGCATCGACTCCATCCACTTCGTTCGGCCTTTCGACCCCACGTTTCTGAACGACTCGGCGATCGTTTACGACCTCGGCGGCGGCATCGATATCGACCTCGTGCGCAACTTCCAACTCAAATTGGACTATCAGGGTCAAACCGCCAACTTCGGGAGCGGTTTCTCGCTCGCCCCCCGTCCACTGTCCATCGGCGTCGTCTACCGCATCCCGTTCCGCCCCAACACCAGAAACTAGCAACATCCGACAACGATACGGAGTCAGTGGGCGGGCAACGCTGCGGGATGTCCTGAGCCTGTACAACGGGTCCGGATTTTCGGACATGGTTCAGGTGCTACAAATCACTCCGAACAACAAAAAAGCGGGTGCCTCATGTCCGGATCTTCTGACATGGGTTTCCACCGCGCCGCCAATCTCCACGCGAAATTGAATTCCCCCTAATCCGAACACACGGCCGCACGATGCTACGCTTGAAGCGGGAGCACCTCTTCTTGAGCGACGTTTCAACCCCCCCGGACTCTCCTTCCAGCCGTTTTGTCCGCGCCTGTCTGCGTCAACCCGTCGACCGCACCCCGGTCTGGTTTCTCCGTCAAGCGGGCCGCTACATGCCCGAGTACATGGCCGTCCGCCGCCACCATTCGCTGCTCGACATCTGCCGCACGCCCGACATCGCCGCCGAAGTCACCATCACCGCCGCCGAGCGCCTCGGCGTCGACGCGGCCATCATCTTCGCCGACCTCCTGCTCCCGCTCACGCCCATGGGCCTCGACTTCGACTTCATCGCCGGTGAAGGCCCCGTCGTCAAAACGCCGCTCCGCACCGAAGCCCAGGTCCGCGCCCTCCGCACCGACCGCACCGGCGACCTAAGCTACGTCGCCCACGCCATCGAAAAAGTAGCCGCCCACTTCGCGCCGCCACGCGCAGATGGAGACCAGCTCGGCATCATCGGCTTCTGCGGCGCGCCCTTCACCCTCGCCAGCTACATGATCGAAGGCGGCAGTTCCCGCAACTATATCGAAGCCAAGAAGCTGATGTATGGCTCCGCCGCGTGGCCCCTGCTCATGGAAAAGCTCGTCGAAGTCCTTTCCGCCTTCGCCCAGCAACAAGTCGAAGCCGGTGCCGACGTCATCCAAATCTTCGACTCCTGGGCCGGCGCGCTCTCGGTCGAGGACTACCGCCAATACTGCCTCGCCCCCACCACAGAACTCGTCCGCCGCGTCCGCGCGATGGGCGTGCCGGTCATTTACTTTGGAGTGGACACGGCCTCGCTGCTCCCCGCCATGCGCGAAACTCAAGCCGACGTCATCGGCCTCGACTGGCGCGTCCCACTCGACGAAGGCTGGCGCGCCGTCGGTCATTCCACCGCCGTCCAAGGCAATCTCGACCCCATCGCCCTCTTCGCCCCTGAAGACGTTCTCCGCGACCGCGTCCGCACCGTCCTCCGCGCCGCCAACGGACGCCCCGGCCACATCTTCAACCTCGGCCACGGCATCGTCCCCGAAACCCCCGTCGAAAACGTTCTCCGCGTCGTCGAGTGGGTCAAGGAGTTTGGCCGCGCCCCGCAGCCGCTGTAATCCGGGTGGCCCATCTTCGCGACGGTTTATCGTCGCTAAGGTGGGTCGGGCACCATCACCACCCACCTTAGCCGCAAGTGCCGCTGCCGTTGCTGCTGCCGTTGCATTTCTTTCTGTCATTCCCGAAGGGAATCTGCTTCTTCTTTTACTTTTGCCGTTGCCTCTGCCCCTCCCGCCACAAAATATTTCCGAGCGTTCCACACCCTCGCCCGTCTGTCCCAATAGAAGGGCAACGTGATAGAGGAACTCAGTTTGGATTTGCCGCTCTCGCACGCTGCGACTTCGGACATCGACTTGACGGTCCTGGTCGAGACCTATTCCGCGCTCCTCTTCCGCGTCGCCTACTCCGTCCTGCGCGACTCCGCGGAGGCGGAAGACGTAGTGCAGGACGTCTTCGTCCGCGTCATCGAACACCGTCTCTCGCTCCCCGGCGTCCGCGACATGCGTGTCTGGCTGGTGCGCATCGCCTGGAACCGCGCCCTCG
>JALYTE010000302.1 GCA_030854435.1 Acidobacteriota bacterium
CGGAGCGCCGCCCAGTGCCCCGCGTCCCGCACGCCCCGGCCAGCGTCGCGGCAACCAACGTTACGAAAAAAGCAAAGAAGGCCCGATGAAGGGCTTCGCTCCGCCCAGCCGTTTCGGTGGCGCGCAAATCCCCAAAGAGCCTCTCCCCATCACCCGCACCATCACGGTGACCGAGGGTATCAGCGTCAAAGACCTCGCCGAAAAACTCGACATTCGCGGCAAGGACCTCATCGCCACGCTGCTCATGCGCGGCGTCTTCGTCACCGTCAACCAGACGCTCGACGGCGAACTCGTCAAAGACGTTGCCCGCCAGTTCGGCGCCGATACCAACGTCATTTCGGTCGAAGACCAGCTTGAAAACGAGGCCATCGAAGGCTTCCTCGCCGACACCTCCAACATGGTCGAAGTCGTGCGCGCTCCTGTGGTCACGATCATGGGCCACGTGGACCACGGCAAGACTTCGCTGCTCGATGCGATTCGTTCGACCGACGTCGCCGGTGGCGAAGCGGGCGGCATCACGCAGCACATCGGCGCCTACAAGGTCCACGTCACCAAGCCCGATTCACCCGCCTTTGGCCGCGAAATCGTCTTCCTCGACACCCCCGGCCACGAGGCCTTCACCCGCATGAGAGCGCGCGGCGCCAAGGTGACGGACATCGTCGTCATCGTCGTCGCGGCGGACGACGGCGTCATGCCCCAGACCCTCGAGGCCATCGACCATGCGAAAGCGGCGAAGGTTCCCATCATCGTCGCCGTCAACAAGATTGACAAACCCGACGCCGACCCCGCCAAGGTCATGCAGCAACTCGCCTCGCGCGGCGTGCAAGCCACCTCCATGGGCGGCGACACCGAGTTCGTCCTGGTCTCGGCCAAGCAGCGCACCAACCTCGACGGCCTCGAAGAAATGATCTGCTACATCGCCGACACCAACCAGCAAAAGTCCCAGCCTGAGCGCCCCGCCGTGGGCACGGTCATCGAGGCCAAGCTGGATCGCGGCCGCGGTGCCGTCGCTTCCATCCTCGTGCAGAACGGAACGCTGCGCGCGGGCGACAGCTACGTCGTCGGCAACACCTTCGGCAAGGTGCGCGCGATGTTCAACGATCGCGGCGTCGAGATCAAGGAAGCCGGTCCGTCTACACCGGTCGAAATCCTCGGTCTGGAATCCATGCCTGACGCAGGCGACACGTTCCTCGTCATGGCCGACCGCGACAAGGCCAAGGGCATCGCGCGCTACCGCAAGATGAAGGAGCGCGAAGCCCAACTCGCCAAAACTTCACGCGTCTCGCTCGAAGGCCTCGCCGAACAAATCAAGCAGGCGGGCGTCAAGGACCTCAACGTCATCCTCAAAGGCGACGTGCAAGGCTCGGTCGAAGTGCTGGCCGACTCGCTCTCTCGCATGTCCACGGAAAAAGTCCGCGTCAAAGTCCTGCACTCCGGCGTGGGCGCGATCACCGAGTCCGACATCCTGCTCGCGTCGGCCTCGAACGCGGTGGTCATCGGCTTCAACGTGCGTCCCGAGCGCAAGGCGCAAGACCTGGCCGCGCGCGAGAACGTCGATGTCCGCATGCACTCCATCATCTACGAGTTGCAGGACGAAATGACGAAGGCCATGTACGGCCTACTCGACCCGGTCTACAAGGAGAACTACGCTGGCCGCGCCGAGGTGCTACAGGTCTTCAAGATCACCAAGGTCGGCCAGATCGCCGGTTGCCGCGTCACCGACGGCCTCATCCGGCGCGACGCGCAAGTTCGCGTGCTGCGCGACGGCGAGGAAGTCTGGAAGGGCAAAATCTCTTCGCTCAAGCGCGTCAAGGAAGATGTTTCCGAGGTGCGCCAGGGCGTCGAGTGCGGCATCGATCTCGCCGGGTTCAAGGACATCAAGGCGGGCGACATCATCGAAACCTTCACGACCGAGAAGCTGGCCGCCGAACTGGGCGCCAACTCCGCCGAAGTCAAAAAGGCCCAGATGGCCGAACTCGCGCGAGCCAAACAGATCGAAAACGAAATCGCAGCAGCAGCCGCTTCAGTCCCTCCAGCGGAGAGCGACGCCGCCAGCGCCTAACCGCCCTCGCCACTCAACCCACGAAGGCCGGGAGAAATCCCGGCCTTCGTTCTGCTTTCCGTTTGTCATCCCGCGGGAACTCGATTTCCTTCCGGGTCGTTACTTCTTCTGGCTGAGCCACGGCCCGCCGCCAGCCGGCTTTTCACCGGTCGCGCCGTCGGTTTGACCACCAGGTTGCGCATGCTGGACTTTCTTGCTCGCGTCTTGCTGCGTAGACTCCGACTTCTTGTCCTTGTCCATCTCGTCTTGTTTTTGCGTTTGCATGGCCCATACTCCTTCTCCAAGATAGGAGAGTGCCAGCGACCGCAAGGGTTGTCCGGAAGCAGAGAGCAGACGCGTTCACTGCGTCGCAACATGTTTCGATACCGCCGCATCCGATGGTGGCATCTATTCACAGGAACGCATCTTCAGCGATCCAGAGAGTCTCATGCCGCCCCTCAAGCCCGCCAAAGTCATCGTCTTTCTCAACCAACAGTCGGGCAGCGCGACGGGTATGAGCGAACGGATTCTCGCAGGCTTTCAGTCGCGGCATCTGCCCTGCGAAATCGTTCGCATAGAACCGGGACTGGACGTCGCAGGACGCGCACATAAAGCCGCCGCGCAGCAGGACATGGTCGTCGTTGCCGCTGGCGGCGACGGCACGGTCAACTCCGTAGCCGCTGGGCTTGCTCGGACCGGAGCGCCCATGGGTGTCGTTCCTGCCGGAACGCTAAACCACTTCGCCCGTGACCTCGACCTTCCGCTCGAACTCGACAAGGCCATCGAAGTCATCGCCGCCGGCCACCGTTCCACGGTCGACACCGCCGAAGTCAATGGCCGCTTTTTCGTCAACAACTCCAGTGTCGGCATCTATTCCACCATGGTAGCGGCGCGCGAACGACTGCAAAGAAGCGGCGACGGAAAATGGCTCTCGCTGATGCTCGCCTCGTGGCGGGCGTTTGTTCGTTTCCACCATCTCACCCTCAAGCTCACCATCGACGGCCAACAGATCACCCGACGCACCCCGATTGTCTTTATCGGCAACAACGACTACAAAGTCGGAGGCACGGAAGCAGGCAGTCGTGAGCGACTCGATGCCGGTACCCTCTGCATTTACCTCACGCCGGGGCTCACCCGGCTCGGCACGTTGCAGATGGCGTTCGCCACCCTCTTCGGAAGAGTAAAAGAGCTCTCCGACTTCGAGTGCCACAGCGCCACCGAATGCATCGTCGATCTCCATCGCGGCGTCTGCGAGGTGTCGCTCGACGGAGAAGTCTGTCGCATGGATGGTCCACTGCACTATCGCATTCGTCCGAAATCCCTCATCGTGTGTACTCCGGGAGGGGCCTGACGTGCGCAGCGTCGCCCACATCTCCGACCTGCACTTTGGCCGTGAAGACCCCGTCGTCGTGCGCGGCCTGCTCGACGCCGTGGCGTCAGCCGAGCCCAGCCTGATTGCGATCTCCGGCGACCTGACCCAGCGCGCCCGTGTCTCCCAGTTCAAGCAGGCCCGCGAGTTCCTCGATGCGCTGCCTCGCGGCCCGCTGATCGTCGTCCCCGGCAATCACGACATCTCCGCGACCAACCTTCTGCTCCGCTTGGCGCGCCCGCTCTCCCGTTACAGCCGATACATCAGCGCCGACTTCGAGCCGTTCTTCGAAGACCCCGAGATCGCCATCGTCGGCGTCAACACGGTCCGCATCCTCAACTCCAAAGACGGTCGCATCAACCTGCGCCAGATCGTTTCCAGTTGCAATCGATTCCATGCACTCCAATCCGGCCCGGTCCGCATCGTCGTGATGCATCATCCCATCGACCTGCCGGCCGAAGACAACACCAACGCTCTCGTCGGACGCGCCGCCCTTGCGGTCTCCGAATTTGCGGGCTGCAAGGTCGACCTATTTCTCTCCGGCCACCTGCACGCCGCGCAGACCATTTCCACCAGCGCGCGCTACAACATCGAAGGTTACAGCGCGATCGTCGCGCAGGCCGGCACTGCGGTCTCGACGCGGACACGCGGCCAGGTGAACTCCTGGAACCTCATCACCATCGACGGCGCTTCCATCACCGTCCAGCAAATGGTGTGGGAGGCCCAGACCGGGGCCTTCATCCCTGCCACCGTTGAACAGTACCGTAAATCGGACTCCGGTTGGGCGCTCGTGCCTACGTCGAGGGAACCGGAGAAATCCGTTCTTCCCGGCGCACAATCCAGTCCGCTCCTATAATCGTGACCAGCCACATACACCCCACCATGTAGCCCGCCGCAACGTCGCTGGGATAATGGACTCCCAGATACATGCGGCTGTATCCAATCCCGAATATCAGCAGCGCCGCACCCAGAATCATCCCCACCCGCAACCACGCCGGCCGCGCAAACCGGATACCGAGATAAACCAGAGTCCCGTAGAGCGCCACTGCCAGAACGGAATGGCCGCTCGGAAAGGAGAAGCTGTGCTCATGGACAAAGGCCCACGCAACGTCCGGCCGCACGCGCTTGAAGTGCAGCTTCAAAGCCGTATCCAGCGCACTCGCTCCCAGCATCGCGGCCAGCAGGACCACGGCCTCATCGCGCTTTTGTTTCCACCACAAAAGCAGCACCAGCGCTGCAATGAGCGGGATCAGAACTGCGGGGGAGCCAATCCAGGTGAGTCCGAACATCGCAGCCGTCAGCAGTGGAGACGTGTGCGCGTGGACCAAAGCGAGTATGTGCGTATCCAGATGGGCGAGAAACGGCTCGGCGATCTCCTCGTGAAACTCCGCGATCGCGAGCAGGACAGTAACGGACGCGAGCAATCCAATGAGCAGCAATCCTATGGCCTGTTTCCACTTCCGCTCCAAAACGTGCATAACGTTGCACGGTACTACAAATGCCTGGAAAACCCTACCCGAAAATTTGTGATTGGCAAGCAGCACCCGCCGGGCAAGCCATTAGAACCGCAACAAATAACTCGCCTTCACAAAGAACTGCCGCCCGTCATTCAGCAGCCCGGTCCCGCGCGGCAGAATCGGCTGGGTCGGGTCGCAGGTCCCGCCCAACCGCGAGCACAACGTGTGGTTGTAGTTCTGAATGTCGTTGTTGTAGCCCACATAGATCGCCGTCCCCGGATGCGGCAGCCAGGTCAGCAGCGCCTGGGTCTGCACTTGCTTGGTGCGCCGTAGCGATGTCTCGGCCGGATTAGCCAGCGTCGAGTCGTACTCCACGATCATGCGCGCCGAAAACGCCCGCGTGAACTGATAGTTCATCTTGGTGCGAATCGTCTGGCTCTCATACACCAGCGCGCCGTCCCTCACCGAACGGTCGCGGTCCAGCAAGTACGTATTGTCCATTGTGAGTTGCCGCAGCGGCTGCACCGTGAACAAAGCCTGCACATTCTGTTGGTCCATCAGCGCAGGCGTCGCGCCCGCGACGGGGTTGTAGTTCACATTGCCGCCGCGAACGGCCTGAATGTTGAAGTTCAACTGGCTGAACGGAGCGCCACGCAACACCAGGACACCATAGTTCTCCGTGAAGTTGACGCTATGGGCCAGCGCATAGCCATTCTGCGGTCCCACGGTGTCCGAGTTCTGCCCACCGACCGCCGCAATCAAGAAGCCTCGCGGCAGCAGAAAAATCGGATCGAACGACGAGTAGTGATAGACGCGGTTGCCCTGGTGGTCGAACGCAATCTGCTGGTTGGTCTCCAGCCCAAAGCTCTGTAGCACGCTGTGCTTGGGGAACCACCGATAGTTCGCGTGCGTCTCATCGCTGCGAATATTCGCTGTCTGAATGAAGCCCACCTGGCTCCGGAAGCCGGTGCTGATGTCCTTGTTTGTACTGTCCAGCCTGAACGCATGGCCGTCGCGCGTCACCTCCAGATAATTCTCCGGGCCTGCCAAATAACTCCCCGCTCCATGGGCGTCGCTCGCCCCTTTTGTCGAACTCTCCGCGCCCTGCCCCAGCACCGTCCAGTGGTCGCCGAGGCGCGCCGAAAAGTCCACTCCACCGATGCGGTTCCAACCCCCGGCAAACTCCTCATCGGTATAAATCACACCCACGCTAGACCCCTTGCCCAGGTCTTGCGAAATCCGTCCCACCGCAAACGCCGCGCGCTTTCCATGTTCCGGATCGCTCGCGCCGAACGTCTCCCCCGGCTCGCGGTCGTCGATGGCCAGGAACCCCAGGTTGGTGCGCCCAATCTTCCCCGTCGCCCGCGCTCCGAACTCCGGACGCACGATGTTACGCGTATACACCAGCGTGATCGGCGTCGAAAAATAGTTCGCATTCTCCAGAAAGAATGGCCGCAACTCCGGAAAGAACACTGGATACCGCTGGTTCACCGTAAACTGCGGCTGATCGCTCTCCACATCGCTGAAGTCGGGATTGACGGTCGCATCGAAGACGATCGCGTCCTTCAAAATCGCCTTCACCTCGCCGCCCTCCGTGCCCTCAAATTTCCTCGAACTGAAGAACGGATTGAGAGGGTCGAGATTGAGCAACGTCTTTTCATTCTGTCCCAGCACATACGGGTTGATCTGCACGTTGTGCGATCCGGTGACGCCTTCGATCCCGCGCAGCGTGCCCTCCTGGCTCAAAGTGCCTGAAACGTTCGCCGAAACCCGCGGCCAATAATCTGTTTCGCTGTTGCGCGGAAAATTGCGACTCAGCACCACGCCCCAATCCGACCCCGCCTCGCGAAACCGCAGGCTGCGAAACGGAATCGCAATCAGCGCCAGCCATCCGTCGCGAGTCGTGCGCCCGTCAGAGTCCCAAACGGTGTCGTAGCTATAATCCGGACCGTGGTTATCCGTCCACTCCGCGTCGGCCTGCACGCCCGCAGCGTTGACGCTGAACAGCACGCCTCGCCGCCGGTCCTGGAACGGATCCAGCAGCAAGCTCACCGTATCGTCATTGAGGATGTTTTCTCGCCGAGCCAGATGCCCTCGAATATCGCTCGGCCGGTGGTCGTGGCAAACGAACACTACATACAGCGCGGCCTTCGTGCGCCCCAGCCAGACCTCGGTCCTCTCCGTGGGGGGCTGGCCATCGCGGGGCTGGTTCTGGATGAACCCCGCAATCTCCGCCACTTTGCCGCGCAACTCCGCTCTAGGCTGCATCCCCTCGAAATCCGCTAGACGCAAAGGTTGGTCGAGCAGCGGGACATGAACGTCGCTGCGTTTCTGCTCTTTGGGCGCCTCGATAGAAACCGCGGTCGGCTTGCCCTCCTGCGCGCCGCAATGGGCGCACAGCATCCCTATCGCAAAAACTATCGCGAGCCTTCCACAGCACCGCCAGCCTCTCCGCACCATTCCCTCGATACCGACACGTCGACGCGAAATATCCGCTCCGGTCTATGTTCAAAGTACGTCATTTAGACGCTCGAAGTTCCAAACCATTCGCTTCTGCCGTTCAACGACTTTTGCACACTCTCTACGCGACGGTGGATACTGGAAGCGATGAATCTCTCAACTCTCCAAACCGCTCTCCGCAATGCCAACCTCGACGGCTGGCTCTTCTACGACCACCACCACCGCGACCCCATCGCCTACCGCATCCTCGGCCTCGACGAAAACTCCTTCGTCTCCCGCCGCTGGTATTACTTCGTCCCCGCGAATGGCGAGCCGCAAAAACTCGTCCACCGCATCGAGTCCCTCAAGCTCGACGCGCTCCCCGGCGCAAAACACGCCTACTCCTCCTGGCAGGAGTTGGAGCGCGAACTCGAAGCCATGCTCACCGGCGCGCGCAAGATCGCCATGCAATACTCCCCGCGCAACGCCATCATGTACGTCTCGATGGTCGACGCGGGCACCGTCGAAGTCCTGCGCGCCATGGGCAAGGAGGTCGTCAGCTCGGCGGATTTAGTGAGCCAGTTCGAGGCCGTCCTCACCGAGGACCAAATCGCCACACACTACGCCGCGCAAGCCAAGCTCGACGGTGTCCTCGCCGCCGGTTGGAAGCGCATCGGCGAAGCCGTCCGCGCGGGCACGCCCATCGGCGAGCACGACGTCGTGCAGTTCCTGCTGCGCGGCATCGAGCAGGAAGGCCTCTTCACCGACCACGGCCCCAACTGTAGCGCCGGCCCCAACTCCGCCGACTCGCACTACGAACCAACGCCCGCATCGTCTCGCTCCATCAAGTCCGGCGACTTCGTCCTCATCGACATCTGGGCCAAACTCGCTGGCCGCCCCGAAGCCATCTGGTACGACATCACCTGGACCGGCGTCGTCGACCGCGAACCCACCGACCGCGAGCAGCTCATCTTCAACACCGTCCGCGACGCCCGCGACGCCGCCATCGCCACCATTGAAACCGCATACGCCGCCAACCGCGCCATCGCAGGTTGGCAAGCCGACGATGCTGCGCGCAACCTCATCCGCGCCGCCGGTTTCGGCGACCAATTCACCCACCGCACGGGCCACAACATCGCCACCGAAATCCACGGCAACGGTGCCCACCTCGACAACCTCGAAACCCACGACGAGCGCCTCATCCTGCCCAACACCTGCTTCTCGGTCGAACCCGGCATCTACTTTCCCGGCGAATTCGGCGTCCGCAACGAAGTCGACATGATCACCCACCCCGGCAGGGCCGTCGTCACCGGCCCCCGCCAAAACGAACTCCTGCGCATCTGAAGGACAGAGGCCACGGATGATACCCGAATAACCCCAATTTCGGGTGCCCCAAGACGCGTTGGGGACACGGGCACGACCTCGCCTCAAATTTCACACCTACAGCGAAACAGCTATGCACGAAATGCCTGCGGCGCATCATAATATCGATGAAGAATTTAGCAAAAATCGCCAACTCCCTCCTGACGCTGGCCCTGGCAACAGGCACCTGCGCCGTCGCGGCAGAACATCACGTCGCGTGCAACACTCTACCTGCCGCTGTCCAGCAGAAGTCGAAGCCGATGCTCGACGGTGCGACCGTTCACGGCTGCGTTCAAGACGTTTCCAAAAGCAAGACCACTTACGAGATCGAATCGCTCAAGGCCGGTCGCAGCAAAGACATCACCTTCGACGCCGACGGCAACGTCCTCGAGATTGAAGAGCAGGTCGACATGGCATCGCTGCCCGGCGCGGTCGCAGCGGCCATCCAGAAAGAAGCGGCCGGCGGACAAATTGGAAAGGTCGAATCCCTCACGCGGGGAGGTGCCGTTGTGAGCTATGAAACCACGATCAGCCGCAGCGGAAAGCGTCATGAAGTGGCCTTCCATCCCGACGGCTCGCCCATGAAGGCGGACTGAACGGCGCGAAGAAGCAAATCATTTCAAAGCTCACGAACCGAGACCCTTGCGCGGTTTCTCGGGCTTCACCATCGGCGGAGCGACGGGCGCTCCCGTTCTCCGTTGGCGCATGGCTTCGTACATCACGACCGCGCCCGCGACCGAAACATTGAGCGAAGAAACGCTGCCCGCCATCGGAATGCGCAGCAGATGGTCGCAGGTGCGTTTGACCAGTTCGTGCAAGCCGCTGCCTTCGCCGCCGAGCACCAGGCAGCAGCCCGGGCGGAAGTCGAAGTCCATGTAGTCGGGCGTACCGCGCTCGTCCAGTCCGACGATCCAGATATTGCGCTTCTTCATCGCTTCCAGCGCGCGCGTGACGTTGGTGACGCGCGCGATGCGCGCATGTTCGGAGGCCCCGGCAGAGCTTTTCGCAACCACCGCGCTAAGCGGAGCAGACCGGCGGTCGGGGACGATCACCCCGTCAATGCCCGCGCCGTCGGCGGAGCGCAGCAGCGCGCCAAGGTTGTGCGGGTCTTCAACGCCGTCGAGCGCGAGGAAGAAGTGTGCGCCCGAGCGCGGGTTCGCATTCAGCAAGTCCTCCAACGCGAGGAACTTGCGCTCGCGCAGGAAGGCGACGATGCCCTGATGGGTGTCGGCCTTGACGTGGCGCGTGAGTTGGTCGCGCGGCTCGGCGGTCACGCGGACGCCGGCCTCACGGCAAAGCTCCAGCACGGCCTCAAATCTGGGATCGCGACGGGCTTCACGCTCGCGTGCGACGCTGACATGGTCGATCTGCCGAACACCCGCGCGGATGGCTTCCTCCACGGGATGGAGGCCGTATAAAACGTCCATCGCGTTAGTGTATCGCCACGCGAACGCACAGAAGTACAATAGAAAGGCTCGGCTGGCGCAAATTTGTCACCCAGACCGAGACTTTTAGGGCAGGTTTCGCGTCACTACTCCTATGGGTTCTTCGATCGCTTTGAGCGCAGTATCCGCCCGGCAGATCCAGCGTGAAAACGCCGTGATCGCGCGCGGCCTCAAACGCCAAGACCCCGATCTGCTCGACCAACTCATCGAGACCTATCAGCACCGCCTGATGCGCTACCTGCTGTTTCTTACGGGCAAGCGCGAAGTCGCGGAAGACCTCTTCCAGGAAACGTGGATTCGCGTGTTGCGGCGTGGATCGCAATACAACGGCAAGGCGCGATTCGACACCTGGCTTTTTACCATCGCGCGCAATCAGGTGATCGACCTCTCGCGAAAACGCAAGATGGCCAGCCTCGACGAAATGCGCGAGGGCGGTGACGACGAGCGTCCGTTTGAAATCGTCGAAGATTCACCGTCGCCGTTTGAACAGTTCCAGGGCCGTGAGAATGCGGCTGAAATTGCGGCCGTGGTCCTGACGTTGGATCCCAGTTATCGCGAAGTGCTGACCCTGCGCTTCCACGAAGAAATGTCGTTGGAGGAGATCGCGACCGTAACGCGCGCTCCGCTATCGACCGTAAAATCGCGCCTGTACCGCGGCCTCGCGGCGTTGAAACCGGAGCTGCTGAATCTGCGCGCGCGCGCCAGCGCGGTCAATGCGGAGGTGCGGCGATGAATTCACTTCCCTTCAACAATCGCAACGCACGCGCTTCAGTCGTGAACCGGACTCATCGTGTCGTCCGCGAGCGGGCGTTGGACATGCGCGCGAATCACGAGCGCTCGCGCAGCTTGTGGGTCCCGCTCGGCATCTTTTCCGTACTGCTGCCTGTAATTTGTTATGCCGCGTGGGCCGTGCTGGATGGGTATGAACTGACGCCCAACGGCGTCCCCGACGCCAGCGATCAGCTCATCATCATGATGGTTTGGCTGCTGCCTGTTACGGCTCTGGCGCTGGGCGTGGTCTGGTATCGGCGTTCGCGCGCCAACCGGGAGGTGTCGCAGTGATGTCCTGGATGGCATCGCGAGAGTCCGACGGCGGCGACGCCGAGCTGCGCATGATCCCGCGCTGGTCGATGGTGTTGGCCATCGCGCTGTTTGCGGGAATGCAATATATTTTCCACGTCCTGATGCCGCACCACAAGCATGAAATGATCCCGCTGCGCATCATGATGGGATACGCATGGGGCACGATGTGGGCCAGCTACGCGTTGCTGCTCGGCTATGTAAGCCGCGACGTCAAGCGCCGCGGCATGTCGCCCGGCCTGTGGATGCTGATGTGCGTCGTGCTCCCCGGAGGCATCGGTGCGGTGGTGTACTTCCTGCTGCGCCAGCCCATTCTGTCGAAGTGTCCGAACTGCTCGACTTCCATCGCGGGGACCTTCCACTACTGCCCGCAGTGCCAGTTTCAGATGGCGCCCGTTTGCGGCACATGCCATCGCGGCGTGAAGATCACCGACGTGTTCTGCACGCAATGCGGGCACGACCTGGCCGAAGACGGCGCTCCGGCGCGGCTCCGTTCGTATAGCGACTAGGCCCGCAACTATCGCAAGGCCCTTCGGCATATATTGGCAGTAGTCCGATGCCTTCTCCTCTCACCGCCCTGATCATCGACGACGAGCCGCTCGCCCGGCAAGAACTGCAATATCTGCTGGACGCCGCGGGCGATGTGCAGGTGCTCGCGCAGGGCAGCAACGGCATCGAGGCGGTGCAACTGATCCGCGCTCACAAGCCCGACGTCCTCTTCCTCGATGTACAGATGCCAGGACTTGACGGCTTCGCTGTCTTGAAGAAAGTTCTGGCGCTCGACAAAAAGGGCCGCCTCCCGCAGATCGTCTTTGCGACCGCTTACGACCAGTACGCGGTGCGCGCGTTCGAGGTGAACGCAGTCGATTACCTGCTGAAGCCGTTCGACAAAGTGCGCCTGGTGAAGACGCTCGATAAAGTCCGGCTGCGCGTATCGGACGCCAGCGACCCTGCGGCGGCCGCGCAAAATCTGTCCAGCGGCCTCGACGCGGCGGCGGAAGGCAAGCTTGATGCGCTGCTTCGGATGGTGGAAGAGCGCAACGCACCTGCCGCGGCTCCCGCGCGCTCAGGGAAAGTGGTCGTGCGAGCGCAGAGCAGACTGCTGCTGGTCGACCAGAAGGACGTGTGCTTTGCTTCGATCGAAAGCGGGACGATTTCGGTCGTGACGAAAACGGTCGAGGGCCACTCCAATTGCCGGACGTTGGAGGAGTTGATGGAACAGCTCGACGCGGACGCGTTCTGGCGGGCGCACCGATCGTTCGTGGTCAACATCCAGCACATCCGCGAGGTCGTGCCGTGGTTCAAGTCCAGCTACCAACTCCGCATGGACGACCGCAAACAGACGGAGATCCCAGTGAGCCGCTCCCAAACCAGGCGGCTGCGCGAACTCTTCAATCTATAGAAACTGGCGAGGCATCGCGCTTGCAGTGCGACGCCCCGCAAGGCCCGGCTAAAGGTTGGTGGATCGACTGCCTGTGACGAGCCTGACAATCCAGGTGAGGATGACCGCTCCGATGACCGCGATGACGATGCTGATAATGAGACCATGATCGCCAGCTCCGCCCCAACCCAGACGGCTGGAGATGAAGCCGCCGATGAGGGCGCCGATGAGGCCGACGACCATGTCCATGATGACGCCGAAGCCCGAACCCTTCATCAGCTTGCCGGTAATCCAGCCCGCGATGATGCCGATGATGATCCACGCAATGATTCCGTGACCCGAGTTGTCCATGTGGTTGGTTCTCCTTATAACTGGATTGGATGCAGCTTGGGGAAGCATACACCGCTCTTGTCGAACAATGCCTCAAAATTCTGCGCGTTTTCGCTCCCTTATATCCAAATTCGAGTTTCGCCGACGATGGAGAAGACCGGCAGCAGGTTGGTGAGGATCAACAGGTCGCGGACTTTTTTGCCGAGGTTGCGGAGCTCCAGGGTGCAGCCCCTGGTTTTGGAAGCGACATAAAGACGGACGAGCGTGCCGAGCCCGATGCTGTCCATGTGGGTGAGTCCGGCCAGGTCGAGGACGATGCTCTGGTGATTCGACATCAGCTGCGAGACCGGAAGGTACAGCAGATCGGTGACGCCGAGGACCAGCTTGCCCTGACAGAGGACGATGGCGGTCGCACCCTTGTCTTCGACAATGAGTGTGAGGGGAAGCGAAGTTGGACTGCCGGTCATGAGGGCTCCGTCGGGGCGAGATTTGAGAACTCGGAAGTTGAAGGAATTGTACCGCCGATACGGAGGGCTGGGTGATTCGGTTTCGAGGCGGGTTGGAGTTCCGGGCACCTCTTCCCCACCCATGCGCGAAGAACGCGCATGGATGGGGCACCCTGAGTCTGTGGGTGGGGCGGGGGTCGGCTAGAGGTTTCGGACGCGGCCCGCTGTGACCAGGCGGAGGAGCAGGGTGAGCAGGACCGCTCCGATGACGGCGACGAAGATGGTGTAAAGCAAGCCGCCCGAGCCGGCGTAGCCGAGCGAGAGCATGATGAATCCGCCGACGATGGCGCCCACGATGCCGACGATGATGTCCACGATGGGGCCGAAGCCGGCGCCGCGCATGATGCGGCCGGTGAGATAGCCCGCGATGAGGCCGATCACGATCCAGATGAGGATGCTGTGGGTGCCTTCGGTGGTCTGGATGTAGTGGTTGATGTCGACATGGTGTGTGTGCATGGGTGCCTCCTTGGGATGACTGCGGGGTCAAGTAGTCAGAGGGGTGCGGGGCGGGGATGGTTGTGTGGAGGGGCGGATGTTGGGCGGGTGTCTGAGTATCGGGGCAGGTGTGGCGCGACCGGCGGTCTCGTCCCGCTCATGAAGTGAGACCGTCATCAACGGACACCTCATGATCGGGCCACCCGCCGGTAGCGTTTTTAGTTTCAGTTCACAGGCTGAAGTGCTAACGTCACAGTTGTGCTGGATTGCGTAGAATTGCAGAGAGCATAGCAAGATGCGAGGGAGAGATGCCATGACGACAGAATTGACAAAATTGGTTGAAGCCGCGCGTCAACGTCCTTTCCCCGAAGCGGAGCGGGAAGCGCAGCGACGCAGCTTTGCGTATGGCAACACCAAGATTGAGAACAATCTGATTACGCGCTCGATGATCGATGAAGCGGACGAGCGGATTAAAGCAGAGTTGCAGGCCCGCTAAATGGCGGATGCGATTCGCCATAGCACGGCGTCCGAGGCAGAAATCGTCACCGATCCGCTCCTC
>JALYTE010000321.1 GCA_030854435.1 Acidobacteriota bacterium
ATGAAAAATAGTTGACGTGTTTATTCGCGCAACCCTCTATAATAGAGGTAGAGCTTCGAACTGACATCTCATAGCTCACAAACTCACAAACTCATTACTCATCGAAACCCAGACACTTCACCGGTGCCGCTTCATTTTCTCCTACGCATCGCCATAAGTTCTGAAGATTGAATACTTTGCACCGAAGTCCTTTGCTTTGAATACTTTGCAACAGGTCACTGCCCTGGAGCACTACATTCTAAAGACTTTGCGTACAAAGTACCTCTGGGGGGAGGGGGAGGGGGGGCGGTAGCATAGGGATTGGCGCGCGTAGAATGGCGACAAGACTCCGATGGAATTTTACCCCTTCGATCGCCCGGAAAGACTCTCCGCCATCAAGCTGCACGCTTCGCAATACATCATTGCGGCGGTGCTGCTGGTGCTGGCTGTGGGATTGTGGCGGTTGCAGGTGCTGGGCGCGACGGGTTATCGGGTGCTGGCGCAGCAGAACCGGATTCGCAAGGTGCCGGTGCTCGCGCCGCGGGGCAAGATTTTCGACCGCGAAGGCCGCATCATCGTGGACAACTATCCGTCGGTGAGCTGTTATCTTTTGCGCGAGCAGCAGAAAAACCTCGAAGCCGATCTGCCCATGATCGCCGCCGGGTTGCACATCCCGGTCGAGCAGATCGAGGCCACGCTGAAGCGTTTTGCGTCCGCGCCCAAGTATCAACCCTTGCCGCTCAAGCAGGACATTACGCCGGACGAGGAAGCGTTCATCGAAGCGCACCGCAATGAGTTGCCGGAGCTGGAAACGCTGGGCGAGCAGCGCCGTTTGTATCCTCGAGAAGGCTTTGCGGCGCACCTGATCGGGTATGTGGGCGAGGTCAGCGCGAACGATCTGAATACGGCGAAGTTTTCCGCGTATGAGCCCGGTGACGTGGTGGGCAAGTCGGGCGTCGAGGAGGCTTACGACGGGATCCTGCGCGGTACGGACGGCTCGCGCAACGTGGTTGTGAACTCGCATGGCGAGGAAGTCGGGCAGCTTGGACAGGAGCTTGCAGTGCCGGGGCAGGACTTGCGGCTGACCATCGATCTCGATGTGCAGCGGGCCGCGGAGCGCGCGCTCGAAGGCAAGACGGGCGCGATTGTCGCGCTCGATCCGCATACCGGCGAGATTCTGGCGATGGCGTCGCGGCCGACGTTCGATCCCAACCAATTTCTGCATTTGAGTAAGACTTATTGGGCGTCGATCGTCAACGACAACGACCACCCGATGCTGAACAAGACGATCCAGGCGCAACTGGCGCCGGGTTCGACGTTCAAGATCGTGATGTCGCTGGCGGGTTTGCAGGAAGGCGTTGCGCAGAACATGCATGTAATGTGCAACGGCGGCGCGGACTTCTACGGCCACTACTTCAAGTGCGACAAGCGGCATGGAATGGTGAACATCGATACGGCGATTCCGTGGTCGTGCGACACGTTTTATTACACGTTGGCGAACCGGCTGGGCATCGATACAGTGGCACGCTACGCGACCAGTGTCGGGTTCGCGCAGCGCACCGGGGTGGACCTTCCCAATGAGGCGGCGGGTGTGATGCCCTCAACGGCGTGGAAGATGAAGACGCAGCACGACAAGTGGTATGCGGGCGAGACGATATCCGTGGGGATCGGCCAGGGCGCGATCGAGGTGACGCCGCTGCAACTGGCGCGGGCGCTGGGAGGCATCGCTTCGGGAGGCGTGCTGCACAGGCCGCATGTGGTGTTCCCGGAGGAGATTTCCGCGGAAGAGCGAGCGGCCATTCAGGGCACGTTTACAGGCTCTGGCGATAAGACCGTGCCCATGACCGCCGAGAATTGGGAGACGATCACGGACGCGATGGCGCAGACGATGATCAGCGGAACGGCCGCGCCGTCGCATCTGGAAGGCATCGACTTTGCGGGCAAGACGGGCACGGCGCAGGTTATGGGTCACGATGCACTGGCGCGTTCCGGTGGCGGCCACAAGACGGTCCCAAATGCGTGGTTTGTGGGCATGGCTCCGCGCCGGAACCCGGACATTGTGGTGGCGGTGCTGTGGGAGAACGGCGACTGGGGCGCGAACTCGGCCAAGCTGGGCGCGCAGATTGTCGATGCTTTTGTGACCAAGCAACGGAAGGCGGCGGGGAACTTGCGGGTGGCGGAAGCGGTGAAGACTGCGGAGCCTGCGACCGTTTCGAAGCCAGGGCAAATTGTGCCGAGTGGTCAGTGAATCGTTCCTCTCCTGAAAGAAAGCAGATTCCTCCGCTCCGCTACGGAATGACAACCAGAAAAGTTTAGCGACGGAATGACAACCAAAAAGCTTGGCTTCAACCGCTACACTGTCCTTCACTTCATGTTTCATTCTCGTTTTCGCGATTTCGATTGGGTGCTGCTGGGGTTCGTGCTCCTGCTGTCGCTGCTCAGCGTGTTGGAGATCCGTTCCGCGACGGCGATGACCAAGTTTCATGGCTTTCAGCAGAAGCAGATGGTGTTTCTCGGCGTCGGCCTGGTGGCGATGTTTGTCGTTTCGATGGTGGATTATCACCGGCTGCTCGATGTTTCGCGATGGGCGTATGGGTTGAGCGTGCTCGCGCTGGTCGCGGTGTTGGTCCCGCATGTGGGCCAGAAAGTGCTGGGGGCGCGGCGGTGGATCAACCTCGGCGGGGGTCTGCATTTTCAGCCGTCGGAGTGGGTGAAGCTAGTGCTCATCGTCGCGTTGGCGCGGTTTCTGTGGGGTCGCGCTGGCGGGGGGCGCGACCTGAGTTGGGCGGACGTGGGCAAAGCGTTCGTTCTGGTCTGTGTTCCAATGGCGCTGGTGCTGAAGCAGCCCGATCTTGGCACCGCGCTGACTTATCTTCCGGTGTTGGTCGTGGGGTTGTTTCTGGGCGGGATGCGGTTGAAGCAGGCAGGCATTGTGGTGTTGGTATTGCTGCTGCTGGGCGGTCTTGGCTTCGCGGCGGGCAAGCGGTTGAAGCCGTATCAACAGAAGCGCATCGACGCGTTTATCAATCCGGACTCGGACCCCAAGGGGTCGGGCTATCAGATTCGGCAGTCGCTGATCGCGGTGGGGTCGGGCGGCGTTTGGGGCAAGGGCACCAATCAGGGGACGCAGACGCGCGGCGACTTTCTGCCCATTCCATATACCGACTTCATCTTCGCGGCGTTCTGCGAGGAGCATGGGTTTGTGGGGGCGATGGGGGTGCTGCTGCTCTACTTCCTGGTGCTGGTGCGGTTGGTGCAGAACGCGCAGACGGCCGCCGATCCGCCCGGGACGCTGATCGTGATGGGAGTCGCGGGGGTGATGCTGTTTCAGATCGCCATCAATATCGGGATGTGTGTGGGGTTGATGCCGGTGACGGGGATTCCGCTGCCGCTGATGAGCTACGGCGGATCGTCGGTGATCTATACGTTCCTGGCGCTGGGGATTGTGATGAACATTCGGATGCGACGGTTTGTGAATTGAAGCAGTGAGTAGTGATGAGTAGTGAATAGTGAGTAAGGCGCGTTTGTAGCAGCGTGGAATTCTGGCGCGATTCGCGAACCGGTCTGATGCGGCCTTCGGTTTTTCTTCACCATTCACTACTCACTATTCACTGCTTTTAGTGCATACTGGAAGCAGCGCTGTCCGGCCAGATGCCGGGCAGGCCCACGCTGCCCCTCCCGGACGCACATTTCCCCGGACAGGACGGCACACAAGATTCTTTAGAAAGCCGGCCAGGCTCGGATCGACTCCGGTGGCCGGACAGGTTTTGCGAATGGACGCATACGGACGGTCAACGGCTCCGCCTCTCGATGAGGTTGAAGTGGCCACAACATCCGTTTGCGGCAGTCTGTCTCGGGGCAATTTGCCGGTTTGTGAGACACGCGGTATTTCACTGGACACATTTTCCGGTATTGCAACCTCTTCGGCCCGCGCTGCGCGGACGGAGACACGAACTCCAGTTTCCGCTTCCTCTGTGAATTCCAACGCGCATTCGATTCTGTCCGCCCTCCCGGTGGCCGCTTAGGGAGTAATCCCCGAAGCGCGACCCGACGCCTGTTCTGTCGCACGAACAACGTGCAGAAAGCAGAGCAGCAGCAATGTCGAAAGAAATTTACATATCCAGTACGCCGCACGAAACGCGGCTTGCCATCGTCGAAAACGACGCGTTGGCAGAGATTTATTACGAGCGTGAGAACGAGTACACGCTGGCGGGATCCATTTACAACGGGCGTGTGACGCGCGTGCTTCCGGGCATGCAGTCGAGTTTTGTGGACGTGGGCCTCGAACGCGACGCCTTCCTGTACATCACCGACTTTATGGAAGACGCCGTAGACACGGCGGAGTTCGACACCGGCGACGCGAAGGGTGGGGGGCGGAGGGACCGACCGGCGACCGGTGAGCAGGGCGGCGCAGTCGCCGTCCGCGAAAATGGCCGTGGCGAAGCTGGCCGCAATGAAGGCCGCGACCGCAATGCGCGCGGCAACCGGGACAAGAATCGTGGATCGCGTGAGGCCCGTCCGCAGCAAGCCCATCCCAGCGACAATCAGGAGGCGAACCATGGCACTAACGAAGAGGCGCGGGTCGCGGCGCACGACAGCGTAGAGGTTGAGCCGCTGGATAGCGATGTGAGCGAAGGCGCTCCGGGAGCCGATGGGAACCGTCGCTGGCGCGGCCGCCGTGGCCGCCGTCGCGGTCGCGAAGATGGCGCTGAAACGCCGCAGGTGCAGGAAACTCAAGACGTTGAAGCACAACCGCGCGAAGTTTTGCCGGAGTTGTCGGCGGCGGCCGAGGAGCAACCGCGTCGCGAAGATCGGGGGCCGCGCGGTGATCGGAATGAGCGTGGTGGACGCAATGACCGGGGAGGGCGTCCGGACAGGAGTGGCGGAGGGCGCGATCGTTTCGCTGCGTCCGGCGGGCGTGGCGGTGCGGAGAGCCAGTTCGCGCATTCCGATACTCAACCGACGCCCGAGCCCTTTATTCTGCCCGGCGAGTCACTTTCGAGATATCGCCGCGGAGCCGATGGTTTGCCGGAACTGGCGGCGGCGCAGGTCACGCCCGTCAATGTCACTGTTGTGACGGCGAAACCTTCGACGCTGGTCGAGCCGGCGTTGAATTGGGACGGCGGCCTGGTACTGCCGGGGGAGACTCTTTCGCGGCATCGCGGCGGGGAATCGCGCGGTGGCAATGAGTCTCGCGGACAGGATTCTCGGGGACGGGATTCGCGGGGGGGGAATCGGGACCGCGGCGGGCGCGAAGAACGCCCGGCGCGCCCGGAGTTTCGCGAGAAGCGTCCGGCCGAGTTGGAGCAATTGGCCGTGATCTCGCAGCATGCGCCACAGCCCTTAGAGCCTTCGCCGCCGTGGGTGGTCCCTGTTTCGGGGGAGTTGTTTGGGACGCCTCACGAGGCCGCACCCGCAGAGTACGAACCCGCTGAAGAGGCTTCGGCTTCGTTCCGCGTCGATCCCGCGCCGCCGAGTGAGTTCCGGCAGAGTGCGTTTGTAGAACCGGAAGCGGCTGAGGCGGAACTGGCGAAACCCATGTCCGAGAATCCGGCCATGGGGCGCCCTGCTTATTCTGAGGCCGCGCATTCTGGGGTCTCTAGTGAAGTTCATCCCGAGCCGGTTTTTGCGGCCCGCGAAGACGATGCTTACGTTGAAGCTCCGGTGGCGTCCGTGGCGGAGCACGAGTTCACAACGGTTCAGCCGAGCGGGGAGATGCTCTCGGCTCCGGTCGAGCCTGCCGCTGAACATCATAGTGCCGAGCACATCGCTGCGCCCATCGCGCACGAGACGGCGGTGCAATCGGTCACGCTGAGTGAAGCCGAAGTTGAGGCGGAACTGACGCCCGTTTCGCGGGAAGCCGCGTCGGAGTTTGCGCCGGGCGTGGGCGAGCTTGAGGAAGAGGTGCTCGACGAAGAAGAGGGAGATATTCTCACGCTGCACGCGCACGGCGAACACGACGATATGGAAGAAGAGACGCTGGAGGGCGCGGCGGATTTGGGCAGCATGATTCGCGAGATGTCCATCGACCAGATGACGAAGCCCAGCGAAGCGACCGATCTCGACGAGGAAGACGACTTCGATACCGACGAAGAGGACCTGGACGAAGAGGAGCTGGATCACGACGAGTTCGAGGGCGGGGAAGAGGATGAAGAGCTTTCTGGCAGCGAAGTCACAGAGGGTGAAGCGGACGAGTTTGCCGAGGCGGACAGCTTCGTAGAGAACGGAGGCGGCGAAGGGAGCGAGCCTCGCGGGGAAGGCCAGAACGCGACTGGGCTGGAGCGCAATGCCGGTCGCGAAGAGCGTCCGCGCCGGGATGGGCGGGATGGCCGCAGCAGTCGTCGCGGAGAGCGCGGTCAGGACCGGGATCGCGTCAAGCGCGATGGGCGCGGCATGGCCAATTCGCGGTCTGGGAGTTCCAGTAGTCACAGCGGCGGCGGGCGTTCGCGACAGTCCATGCAATCGACCAATTTGCCCGACATCAGCGACCTGCTGAAGCCGGGGCAGGAGTTGCTGGTGCAGATTGCGAAAGAGCCGATCGCGAAAAAGGGCGCGCGCATTACGTCGCACATCGCGCTCCCCGGGCGCTTCCTGGTGTTCATGCCGACGGTCAACCATGTGGGCGTTTCGCGCAAGATCGAGTCGGACGGCGAACGGCGGCGGTTGAAGGAGATTTTGCTGTCGGAGAAGGGCGACGCCGCGGGCGGCTTTATCGTGCGTACGGCCGGGGCCAGTGCCAGCGAGGACGAGTTGCGTAGCGATCTTCGCTTCCTGCTGAACCTGTGGGCGGACATCAAGCAGCGGTCCGAAAGCAGCAAATCGCCCGCGTTGATTTATCACGACCTCAACCTGATCGAGCGCATCCTGCGCGACCAGGTGACGGACAACTTCTCGGCGATCTGGGTCGATTCAGAAAGCGAGTATGAGCGTGTGCTGCGCTTCCTGCAACGCTTCCAGCCAAGTCTCATTCGGCGCGTGAAACTTTATACGAAGGAGACGCCGCTGTTCGAGCAGTTCGGCATTACCGAGGAGATCAACAAGGCGCTGCGCTCGAAGGTGTGGCTGAAGTCGGGTGGGTCGATCGTCATCAATCAGACGGAGGCGCTGGTCGCGATCGACATCAACACCGGAAAATTTGTCGGCAAGACGGCGCGACTCGAAGACACGATTGTGAAGACGAACCTTGATGCGATCCCGGAGATCGTGCGCCAGATTCGGCTGCGCGATCTGGGCGGCATCATCATCATCGACTTCATCGACATGGACGAGCGCAAAAACCGCAACAAGGTGATGGCCGCACTGGAGGAAGAACTCAAGAGCGACCGCGCGCCGTCGAAGGTGCTGCAGTTCAACGATTTCGGGCTGGTGGCGATTACACGCAAACGCGTCAAGCAATCGCTGGAGCGCACGCTTTCGACCACCTGCGGCGTTTGTCAGGGAACGGGGATGGTGAAGTCGCCAGTGACGGTGTGCAACGACATCTATATCGAGTTGAAGAAGATGCAGAAGCACCTCGACCGCGGCGATGTGATGCTGCGCGTCAATCCCGAAGTGGTGAAGCAGTTGAAAGCGCCGGGAACGAAATGGCTTCAGGAGATGGAGGAGATGATCGGGAAAACGATCCTGGTCAAGAGCGATCCTTCGATCCATCCGGAGCAGTTCGACATCCACTAGCAGAGTGAAGAGGATAGAGTGAAGCGTAAAAGGGCCGCCACGGGATTCGTAGCGGCCCTTTTATTTCTCCTTTTCTCACCTTCTCAGGCAAAGAGCCTGCGGCGAAATGCTCCTGCGGTTGCTAGCAGGCCGGTCCCAACCATGACGAACGTTGCTGGCTCCGGTATTGGGGGCGGAGGAGCGAAGGGCGTCACATCGCTTCCCGTAGCTGAACAGTTATGAACGATGTCCGAATCCAACGTAACCGCACCGACAAGCGCAATGGCGCTCCCGCAGGGGATGTCCACTCCAGTGTCTAAAGTAACACTTGTTTGGGCGAGAATGT
>JALYTE010000325.1 GCA_030854435.1 Acidobacteriota bacterium
CTCTCCTTGCAGCACAGACCGCGCCTGTCGCGGGTGCGCCTGCCGTCGCTTCCGTCCCCCAGGCCAACCCCACCAAGGTCGCCATCATCGTCTTTGAACAAGCCGTTCTTGCCACCAACGAAGGCCAGCGCGCCACGCTGGACGTACAGAAGAAGTACGAGCCCAAGAAGACCCAGATCGACGCCGCCGGAGCGGAAATCGAACAGCTCAAGAAGCAGGCTTCGGCACTACCGGCCAACGCTCCCGACGAGCAGCGCGCGAACCTGATCAAGTCCATCGACCTCAAGGAGAAGCACTTCAACAGCGATGCTGAAGAGGCCTCCAACTCCTATCAGGAAGACCTCCAGAGGGCCTTGAGCGTGGTCGCTCAAAAGGTCGGACAGACGGCCGCGAAGTACGCGCAGGACAATGGCTTCACATTGCTGATGAACGTGGGCGGCTCGCAGAACGCGCCCAACCCGGTGCTGTGGTTCGACGTTCCGAAGATGGACGTAACGCAGGCCGTGATCAACGCCTACAACGCCAGCTCGGGCATTGCGGCTCCGAAGCCATCCGCGCCTTCGGCGGCCGCCCGCCCACGTCCGGCGGCCCCACGGCCTGCTGCTCCCGCGGCCACAACGCCGAAGAAGTAACTTTTAACAAGACTCGCTGAAAGAGTGGAGGCCTGCTGGTCTCCATTTCTTTTTAACAACGAAGAGCGGGGTGCCCGTAGCCTGCCATGAGTCTGTCGGCGGGTCCGGGTTTTCGGACATGGGTTTCAGCACCACCGATGTCCTAACCGCCCGCCCTAAAACATCGCGCTGATGTCCGGATAGCTCACCGCATCGTCGGCGAACTTAAACGTCCCGTGTTCCTGCATCTCTCGCGCCGCGCGGAGAAACGCTCCCAGCGCCGCGCGCGAAAGAGCGCTGCCCACGCTCACGCGCTTCACGCCCAGCGCCGACAACTCCGCCAGACTCCATTGCGCGCCTTGGAATCCCATCACGACATTTATGGGGCGGTCCACTGAACTCACAACCGCGGCGATATCTTCCTTGCGTGTCAGGCCGGGAGCATACAGGACGTCCGCGCCCGCCTCTTGATACGCCCGTAGTCGCTTGATGGTGTCCTTCAAATCCGCGCGGCCCACAAGATAGTTCTCCGCTCGCGCGGTCAGCGTGAAGTCGAACGGCAGCGCGCGCGCCGCCGCCGCAGCCGCTGCAATCCGGTCGACGGCCGCAGCCAACTCATAGATCGGTGCGTCCTTGCGCTCCGTCATGTCCTCGATCGAGCCGCCGACCGCGCCCGCCGCCGCGGCCAGCCTGATGGTCTCGGCGGCGTCTTCAGGCGCATCGCCGAAGCCGTTTTCAAGATCGGCGCTGACCGGCAGTTCCGTCGCCGCCGCAATCGCCCGCACATGCTCAATCATGCGGTCGCGTCCCACCGCATTGTCTTTCAAACCGAGCGAAAAAGCATAGCCCGCGCTGGTCGTCGCCAGCGCTTCAAATCCCAGCCCGGCCAGCAATCGCGCCGTGCCCGCATCCCACGGATTGGGAATGATGAACGCCGCATCGCGCCTATGCAGATCGCGAAACGCCCGCCCCTTTTCGGCCTGAGTCCTCATGTTCAGATAGCCTCTACTTTCCGAGCGCCGATGGCAAGTTCAACGTACCGTCGACGGCCTCCACAAACGTTCTTTCCTCGCGCAGGACGAAGCGTTTGCTCTGCGCCATCGTGAAGTTCGCGCGCGCTTCAGGGTCGCTGCGCAACCTTGCGCGATACGCCTCGTAACTGGCCAGGCTGTCGAACGAGATCAGCCCCCAGGCCACATCGTTGGTGCCTTCAAGGGGCAGAAAGTAGCCCACAAGACTGCCGCCGCAACGCGGAATGATGCGACCCCAATTCGCAGCGTACTCCTTGAACGCCTCACGCTGAAACGGATCGATTTGATAGCGGATAAAGCATGTGATGGTCATGATTCGCTCCTTCGCCAAACTACTCCTCACCGACCTTCAGCACCGCCAAGAACGCTTCCTGCGGAATGTCGACTTTGCCGATGCGTTTCATCCGCTTCTTGCCTTCCTTCTGTTTTTCGAGCAGCTTGCGCTTGCGGCTGATGTCGCCGCCGTAGCACTTGGCGATGACGTTCTTGCGAATCGCGGTCACCGTCTCGCGCGAGATCACCTTCGCGCCTATGGCGGCTTGAATCGCGACCTCAAACATCTGCCGCGGAATGAGCTCGCGCATCTTCGAGACCAGCAGCTTGCCGCGCTCGTACGCGGCGTCTTTGTGGACGATGATCGAGAGCGCGTCCACCGGGTCGCCGCCGATCAGAATGTCCAGCTTCACCATCGGCGAAATCCACGAGCCCGCCAGGGCGTAGTCCAGCGAAGCATAGCCGCGCGAGACCGACTTCAGGCGGTCATAGAAATCGAGTACGATTTCATTGAGCGGCAACTCATACGTCAGCATCACGCGAGTCTCGGAAACGTATTCAAAATTTTTCTGCCGCCCACGCTTGTCCTCGACCAGCTTCAGAATCCCGCCGACGTACTCTTCGTTGGTCAGAATCTTGGCGAGAATCACCGGCTCCTCAATCGTTTCGATGCTTGAGGGATCGGGCCAACGCGAGGGATTGTCGACCTCCAGCTTCGCTCCGTCGGTCATGGTGAGTTGGTAGCGCACGCCCGGCGCGGTGGTGATGAGGTCGAGGTTATACTCGCGCTCCAGCCGCTCCTGGATGATCTCAAGATGCAGCAAGCCAAGAAACCCACAGCGAAATCCGAAGCCCAGCGCGACCGAACTCTCCGGCTCGAAGTTGAAGCTCGCATCGTTCAACCGCAGCTTTTCGAGCGCATCGCGGAGCAGCGCATGTTCGTGCGAGTCGATGGTGTACAGCCCCGCGAACACCATGCTCTTGATGTCTTCAAAGCCGGGCAGCGCCTCGGCGCAGGGACGGTCGGCGTCGGTGATGGTATCGCCGACTTTGGTGTCGGCGACGTTTTTGATGGTCGCGACGAAGAACCCGACTTCGCCCGCCGAAAGCTCTTCAAGCACGATCGGCTTGGGCGTCATCACGCCCATGTTGTCGATGTCGAAGGTCTTGCCGTTCGACATGATCTTGATCTTCATGCCCTTGCGCATGCGGCCGTTGATGATGCGGGCCAGCACGATGACGCCTCTGTAGGGGTCGAACCACGAATCGAAGATCAGCGCCTGCAATGGCGCGTCCACATCGCCTTGCGGCGGCGGCAGCAGATTCACGACGGCTTCGAGAATCTCGCCGACATTCAACCCCGTCTTCGCGCTCACCGCGACGGCATCGCTGGCCGGCAAGCCGACAGACTTCTCGATCATCTCCTTGGTGCGTTCGATATCGGCGGACGGCAGGTCGATCTTGTTGATGATCGGAATGATTTCAAGGCCACCGGCGATCGCCAGATACGCATTCGCCAGCGTCTGCGCTTCGACGCCCTGCGACGCATCGACCACCAGTAGCGCGCCCTCGCAACTGGCGAGGGACCGCGACACTTCGTAGGAAAAATCGACGTGCCCGGGCGTGTCGATCAGGTTGAGCTGATAAGTTTCGCCGTCGTGCGCGGTGTACATCATGCGCACGGTGTGGGCCTTGATGGTGATGCCGCGCTCGCGTTCGAGGTCCATGGTGTCGAGCACCTGCATCTGCATCTCGCGCGCGGTCACCGACCCGGTCAGCTCCAGGAGCCGGTCGGAAAGGGTCGATTTGCCGTGGTCGATATGCGCGATGATCGCGAAGTTGCGAATGTGTTGCGTGTCCATGCTGTCCGGCGAGCGCAAAAGGCTCGAATCTCTAGGCTAACATTCGCGTTTCTTCACGCTTCGCCTGCGAGGCGGAGGTCTAGACTGGTTGCGGCTTTGGCGCGGTGTTTGGGGGCCGCTCTGAAAGTAACGTCGCGAACATTCAACGGACGTTCCAACCGTTCAGTACCTTCCATCAAACCTTTGATGGTCAGGAGTTGGATGCGCGGGTACTTGCTGCCTGCTGCGCCAGACACTCCGGCCGACGTATAGAAGCCCGCTTCAGCGGCTTCGCGCTGCATCGGCTTGGTGGGTTCGGCAAACGAGATGTAAACGCCGATGTCAGCCTTCTCGCGTTCTAAAGTGCCGCGCAGGTCGCGAACTTCGGCAACGCCGATATTCTGGCCGCTCTTGACCGAGAAAATGATCTGCTTTGTATCGCCACCGGTCGCTTCGTGGAAGAAGATTCGCCCATCGATGCCCCGGTCGGCCCCCTTTTTCATTCCGACTGTAGCCTGTGCATCGACCAGGCTCAAAGCCCAATACTGAAACTGATGTGTATTTTCATTGGCCAACCGCTCTGCGCTCGCCATATCCTTGGGCGTACCGATGATCTGATAAGTTTCAGCAATCGGCGGAACGCTGTCTTGAAAGGTTGAGGCGAGGCGCTTCTTGATCAGTCCGATGGCCAGATGCGTCACGTCGATGCCGATCCAGCGTCGGTTGAGCTTTTGCGCGACTTGAA
>JALYTE010000327.1 GCA_030854435.1 Acidobacteriota bacterium
GTTCCAACATCGCCAGAAACGTACAAATCAGCGCGCGCTCGGAGCGCGTATTGTGCAGCAGGCGGCGCAGGCTCACGGGGCGGTCTTCCATCAGCAACCGCCGTTTCAGATAGTCGATCATCTGGCCGACCGTCACAGACTCCTCGTCGATATTGTGTACCGGGCGCTCGCGCAGACGGTTCAGAATGTCCTGAAACACGCGCACCAAATCGACCGTGTCGGCGGCAATCTCGCGCTCGGCGTCCACCGACTCGATGCCTTCGTCGTGCAGAAACCCCTTCATCCCCGACTGCGACCACGTCGCCTCCTCGATCTGCTGCTTCTGCATCAGCATCTGCGCGGCGGCCTTGAAGCGCTCGTGCTCCAACAGCCGCTCCACCAGCTCGCGACGCGGGTCTTCGGCGTCCGCGCCCGTCACATCGGAAGGATCGCGCGGCAGCAGTGTCTTCGACTTGATATGAATCAGCAACGACGCCACATAAATAAACTCGCCGGCGGCGTCAATGTCGGTCTGCTTCAACTGGTGCGTGTACTCCAGAAATTGCGCGGTAATCCGCGCCATCGGAATGTCGTAAATGTCGATGTTCTGCTTGCGAATCAGGTCCAGCAGCAAGTCCATCGGGCCGTCGTACACCAGCCCCACCGTCACCGAAAAAGGCGACTCCGAAGCCTCCGCCTTGTCCTTCTCCCGATCGCTCACCGGCCTCGGCTCAGGCACCGAAACCGCCTGCGGCTGCAAAGCGAACGCCTCGTGGACTTCCACAGAACGGGGTGCCCCATGTCCGGATTTTCGGACATGGGATTCCACCGCAGCTTCCGAACCCTCGATCTCCCGCTCCTCGCTCATCGTCTACGCCAACCCCATCGCACGCTGCACTTCGTCAAGCGTCTGCTGCGCGCGTTTAATGGCGCGGTCTTTCCCATTGGCCAGCACGTCCTTCACCACGCCGGGCCGGCCCTCCAGGTCGCGACGGTGCGCCTGCATCGGCGCAATCGTCGTGACGATCGCGTCCGCCACCCAACTCTTGCACTCAATGCACCCAATCCCCGCCGTGCGACAACCTTCCGCCGCTTTCATCTGCACCTGTTCACTCGAAAAAACTTTGTGCAAATCGAACACCGGACACACATCCGGATTGCCGGGATCGTCGCGCCGCACCCGCGCCGGGTCTGTGACCATGGTCTTCAACTTCGCGCGCAAGTCGGCCTCAGGCTCCGAGAGCATAATCATGTTGCCATAGCTCTTCGACATCTTGCGACCGTCCAGCCCCGGCAGCTTCGGCGAAGGCGTCAGCAACACATCAGGCTCCGGCAAAATATGGTGAATTGTCGTGACGCCCGAGTTCTTCGTCTGCAACGCCGCCTCGAAAAGCGCGCGATTGCTGAACTCCATTCGCGTCGATTGCTTCGGCTCTCCGGCAAGTTTGCGCGCCTTCTCCAGGATCGCAGGCATCACCCATGCGGGAGCATCTCTCGGTAAAACGAACTTCCCCGGGTACAACGAGTTGAACCGCCGCGCCACCTCTCGCGTCAACTCCACATGCGCCACCTGGTCCGCGCCCACCGGCACGAAATCCGGCTTGTACAGCAGAATGTCCGCCGCCTGCAACAACGGATAGCCGAGGAACCCGAACGTGTTCAGGTCCTTCTCCGCGAGTTGCGCCTGTTGGTCCTTGTACGTCGGCACGCGCTCCAGCCAGCCCACCGGCGTAAACATCCCAAACAGCGTGTTCAACTGCGCGTGCTGCATCACGTCCGACTGCTTGAAAATAACGCAGCGCCCCGGGTCCAACCCCGCGGAAAGAAAATCCAGCGTAATGTCGATAATATTTTGCTGCACGCGGCTGGGGTCGGCGTAATCCGTCGTGAGCGCGTGCAGGTCGGCGATGAAGAAGTAGCAGTCGTACTCATGCTGCAGCTTCACCCAGTTGTACAGCGCGCCCATATAGTTGCCCAGGTGCAGACGCCCCGTCGGCCTCATGCCGCTCAGCACTCGCGGCAACGGTTTCGTTCTGATGTTGAGAGAGGTACTCATGCTATGAGCTAAGGATACAGCTTCCACTCGCCGCGACCTCCGCGTTTCCTCCGCGTCCGCTGTTGCTTTTGCTTTTCTTTCTGTCATTCCCGAAGGGAACATGCTGTTGCTGTTGCTGTTGCTGTTGCATTTGCTTTTGCTTTTGCATTTGCATTTGCTGTTGCCTTTGCTTTTGCTTTTGCTTTTCTTTCTGTCATTCCCGAAGGGAACCTGCTGTTGCATTTGCTGTTGCTTTTGCTTTTCTTTCTGTCATTCCCGAAGGGAACCTGCTGTCATTTCCCGCAACGACAAATCTACAACCCCAGCAACCCATTGAACACCGCCATCAACGGCCCAAAGAAAAACATCACCACCGTAAACCCAAAAAAGAAGAACCCGATCATGAAATACAGACTCGACTTCTGAAACGTCTGCGCCGCGTTATAGGGCAACCAGTTCACCAGGATCTTGCCGCCATCGAAAAACGGAAACGGCACCAGGTTGAACACGAACAGCAACAAATTGATGAGAATGCAAAAGTACAAAAACAGAATGAACGGGAAAATCGTGGGTAGGTCCATCGTGTCCGTACCCGGTATATGCATCGCCAACCGCGCCGCGGTTTCGAGCGAAGCGCCCGCCGCCGGGTTGCTGTGCCGCACAACGAGAAGGACCGCCAGCGCCACCACCGCCGTCAGCAATTGCACCGCCGGCCCGGCCAGAATCGCCAGCGTTTCATCGCGCCTCATGCGCCGAAAGTTGCGCGGCGTCATGGTCACCGGTTTGCTCCATGCGATCACAAACGGCGGCGACCGGAACAGCGTAATCAGCGGAAAGATCGCGGTCCCAAACAGGTCAAAGTGCCGCGCCGGATTCATCGTCATCCGGCCCATCATGCGCGCGGTCGGGTCGCCCAGCCGGTTCGCCGCCCACGCCTGCGCGCAATCGTGCAACGAAAGCGCCAGCAGCATCACGACGAGCTCAAAAATCGCCAACCCAAAATCTATCGGAGACATGCCTCTAGCCTAACTCGCGGATGACAGTGATGTGACCGCTGTAATTGCTGCTGCTTTTCTTGCTGTCATTCCGTGCCTTCTTGCTGTCATTCCGTGCCTTCTTGTTGTCATTCCGTAGCGCAGCGAAGGAATCTGCTTTTGCTGTTGTCGTTGCTCTTGTTTTTCTTTCTGTCATTCCCGAAGGGAACCTGCTTTTTGCTCCAGCCCTCTACTTCTCCCGCTTCACCTTCGCCGGAATCCCCAGCGCCACCGTATGCGCGGGCACGTCCCGCGTCGCCACCGCCATCGCCCCCAGCATCGCGTCCGCCCCAATCTTCGATCCCGCCAGCACCGTCGCATGGTACGTAATCCGCGCTCGCGGCCCAATTTCCGTCGCCTTGTTGGTCACGTCGGCCTGGGTTTGCAGGTTGTGCGTATGCGAATAAATATTCACATAGTCCGACACGCTGCTCTTCTCATGCAGCACAATCCCGCCGCGATCGTCCAGCAGCACATGACGGTGAATCCAGCAGTCGTCCCCGATCGACAGGTTGTACCCAAAGCTGAACTCCACATGCTGAAAAATCCGCACCCGCTCGCCCATATGCGCGAAAATATGCCGTCCCAGCATCTGCCGCAGCCGCTGGCCGAGCCACTCATTCGCGCCCAGCGGCGAGGCGTCGAACTGCAGCCACAACCAGATCAGCGGCTTGCGCGGATAGTAGCGCGCGGGATCCATATCGCCGTAGTACTCCGGTTCGAGTGTCACATTGCGCGGGTCCAGCGCAGCCGTCGCCACGTCCAACTTCGACGACACTTCGCGTCCCATCCGGGGACACAGCAAATCGCGCAGCGCCTCACGCACAATTTCGCTGCGTTCCTCATACCCGGCGTTTTCCGTGAAGCTGCGGTCGAGCGCAGCCAACCACTCGACGTAAGCCTGCATGGCTTCGGGCATCGGATTCAGGTCACGGTATGAATAGATAGGCATACAAACTCAAAACTCAAATCTCAAATCTGACCACTGACAACTGACGCGCCCGATTCTTGTCAAGCCCCCCAGCCTGTGCAAAACTCACAAAACCCGCATAAACACTGCTCAAAATAACCTAAAAAACTTGGCGTGTTTACCCCGCCAAATTGCTACAATAGAGATAGGGCCAATTGCAAACCGGACTTCAAGCGGCATTCAGTAGGAATGTGCAGTTGTCGTTGCTTTTCTTTCTGTCATTCCCGAAGGGGATCTGTTTCTTACCGCCGCATAAGTCCAATCGTTTGAATACTTTAGGCATATCTCCTCGCGAATCAATACTTTGCGAGAAATGCCTTCCTGCAACTCAATGAAACTAAACAACTTCCATGCAAAGTCTCTCGAATCAAGACTTTACCTGTAAGCACGGTACTTTGAATACTTTACAGTCAAAAATGCCACCCCGGGGAGGGGGGGGTACCCCCTACCCAATGTCCTTGTCGAACACCAGGTCGCCCAGCGCCACCACCACTTTGCGTGGGCCAACATACGGATCCCGAGCATGGGCGACCAGCATATTGTCCAGGCTCACCAGGTCGCCAACCTGCCACTGGAACCGCACAGCGTGGCGCTCGTAAACTTCGCCGACGTGGTCCATCACGGCATCGGAGATGGGCGTCATGTCACCGAAGTACACATGTCGCGGCAGGTCTTCTTCCTTGAAGATCGACTGTAGCGAAGCCCGCGTCTCCGGATCGACACAGTGGATGTGGTGAAGCTGAACCTGGTTGAAGAACGTTTTTTCGCCCGTGCGCGGATGCCGGATCACGGCGCGACACTTCTGCCGCACGCGCAGGAAGTCGTCGCCATGCCACTCGCACGTCATGCCCGCTTTGCGGCAAGACGTTTCGACGGCTTCGCGATCGTCGGTGCTGAAGAACCGTTGCCAACTGACGTCGAGACCCTCCGAGAAATTGCGAACATACGTCAGCCCTTTCTGCTCGAACATTTCGCGCACCTTCGGGTCGAGGTCGTTGTAAACCTTGCGGCAGTCCACAATCGGCGTTGCGCCGCCTTCTTTCGCCACCACGATGGTCATGAAGTTGATCTTGCTCGGCCACGAACTCATGTGCGAACTCTCGTTGTGGTACAGGATCGACTTGTCTTCCGGATACGGCGTGGACGTATACACCTTGCCGGCGACGCCTTCGCGCGGCAGGTCGCCGTAGTCGGCGAACAGTTCATTGCAGATCGCGCCCGCCACGCGCTCGTGGTCGGCAGCGTCCTTCAAGCCGAACCCGCGAAACAAAATGCCGCCGTGCTTGGCCTGTTTCTCGG
>JALYTE010000333.1 GCA_030854435.1 Acidobacteriota bacterium
CCAAAGATTGGCCCTGTGTCTGGGTCGGTTGAAGTTCGTCGGCAGACCCTTGCTGGACGGATTGCAGCAACTCGCCAATCTTGCGTTCGTCTCCCGGAATGATGCCCTTGATGAGCGCGCCGCCGGACCGTGGCCCGCGTGAAATGAGCACCTGACCATACAGCCCCGGAGCGACGGCCTGCACATGCGGAACAGCCGCCAGTCGCGCCATCAGCGGCCGCCAGTCGCGAATGCCGTCGCCTGCGGTGCGCATCAATTCAACGTGCGCTGTCGCCCCGACCAGACGCTCCTGTAAATCGCGCCTCATGCCATTGGTGATGGCCAGCGCGACAATCAACGCCGCGACACCGGCAGCGACGCCAATGACCGAAATCGCCGTCACAAACCCGACGACGGCCTGGCGGCGGCGCGCCCGTAGGTATCTCGCGGCAATGAAAAGCTCGAATCGCATCTGCCGCTATCGTACTGTGCCACTGTCGAAGCCGAGATGAGAGGGTCCGTACCCGGCGCGTACCGGGGGTACCCCCCTCCCCCCCTGGGTGCGGGATTTGGCTGCAAAGTATTCAAAAGCCAAGGGTTGCTGGTAAAGTATTCATTCCAGAGACTTTGCATGGAAGTCGTTTTAATTCATCGACTTGGGTGCTAGCGTATCTTGTAAAGTATTGATTCGCAAAGACATACGTCTAAAGTATTCAAACGATGAGACTTGCGGGTTGGAGAGCGTGAGGGTTGGCGATGAGTTGCTAGTTATCAGTTGCCAGTTGCGAGGTCTGATTTAATTGTAGCAAATTGGACGAATAAGTACGCCAAGTATTTTTGGCGGCTATGAGGTTTATTTTGTTGAGGTTATGGAGTTTTCCACAGGCGAGGGCGCTTGACAACAATTGCCACTTTGAGCGATGTGGACTCCTCAGAAGAGTTTATCTAATTTGCCAGCACGGCGCGGTAACGTACCTGGTTCTTCTTCACCCGGGTAATCGCCACGTTCACGTCTTTCATCGCAAAGGCCTCCGTGACCGCCTTGATATTGTGCCGCGCGGCCACGTCCAGCATCTCGTTCAGGTCGCCAGGGCTGCCGGTATTGCTGCCCGCGATCGACTTGTCCCCGCTCATCAAGCTGAACGCCTGTATTTGCAGCGGCGTAGGCGACGCGCCCAGCACCACCAGCGTTCCCCGGGGCCGCAGAGCGCCTACAAAACCGTGAAAGTCCTGGTCCGCCGAGGCCGTCGAGAGCACCAGATCGAAGCTCCCTGCGACCTTCGCCAGCGCACCGGTTTCGCGCGTATTCACGAAGTGATGCGCGCCTAACTCGAGCGCCTCGGCTTCCTTGTCTTTGGAGGTCGAAAACGCCGTCACTTCGCACCCGAAA
The DNA here is from genome assembly GCA_030854435.1 of Acidobacteriota bacterium. Classification (GTDB taxonomy): domain Bacteria; phylum Acidobacteriota; class Terriglobia; order Terriglobales; family Acidobacteriaceae; genus Granulicella. Next base: position 1,370 of record JALYTE010000333.1, read on the forward strand.
GCCTTCGCAAACTGGACTCCCAAGTGACCCAGCCCACCAATTCCGACCACGCCCACGCGCGAGGACGGGCGCGCCAAACGGTTTCGCAGCGGGGCATAGACCGTAATTCCAGCGCACAGCAGAGGAGCGACGTTCTCGCTCTCCAACGACTCTGGAACCGGCACCGCGAAGCGGGAGTTGACCCTGGTGCTGTCGGCGTACCCGCCATTCCGCCCCACGCACGTTGGCTGCGCCTGCGGGCACAAATGCTCTTCGCCCCGGCGACACCACTCGCAGATGCCGCAGGAGTCGGCCTGCCAGCCGATTCCCACGCGCTCACCCACCTTGCGGTCGCGAACGCCCGATCCAACTTCCGTCACCGTGCCGACGATTTCGTGGCCCGGGATGAACGGGTACGTGCTCATGCTCCAATCGTTGTCGATCAGGTGGATGTCCGAGTGGCACACGCCGCAATGCGTGATCTTCACCGCCACATCGTTCGCTCCGAGGCCGCCCGGATCGTATTTGTAAGGCAGCAGTTGAGCGCCAGCGGCGTGCGTGGCCAGACCATGAATTTCAGACATGAAGAGGAACCCCTTTGCCGTCACGATAAGAGGTCCGCGCACAGGTTCATGCACGACTCTGGTATCAGGTTACAACTAGTTTTTACCGCTTGTTTTCACCAAACGTTTGGATGCAGAAAGCGGATGAGAAAAACATCGCTTCATGCGATAATGTGGGGGCGCCTCCGGTCGGGTCGACCCCCCACCGGTCGCATCCCTTGATAGGAGGCGCTATTTGAAAGCAGTGGGCCGCTGGCACCCCCCAGCGGCCCATTGTGTCCTCTTTCACATTCCGGATCCTGCTGTTTGCTGTTTCCTGCTCCAGCGCCGCGGTCTCTTTGGCGATGTATTTCGTCTAACAATCTGCAACAGTTTGTGCAGGAGCCTGTTTGCCCTATGAAGAAACCCTTGAAGCTGATGAAGCCGACCTTGTTCGCCGCTGCCGTGCTTCTCGCCCTCGCTCCCGGTCGGGCCTGGTCTCAAAAGAATCCCGCGCCCCCGCCGCCCCAGCAACCCCCAGCGACCGACAGTCCCGGCCCTACCACCGACAACCAGATCGACGTCCCCCGCAAGAAGGAGCCGACCGAAGTCGCCCCCCCGCGCCCGCCGAGGAGAAGGTCAAGAACCCCGATGGCGAGATATTTTCGCTCCGCGTCGATGTCCCCATCGTCAACCTCAACGTCAACGTCATCCTCGACAAGACCCACCAGTTCGTCCCTGGACTCAAGGCCGACAACTTCCTCATCGTCGAAGACGGCAAGGAGCAGCGGGTGACCAGCATTCGCGTCGCCCAGACGCCGATTACGGCGGTCATGCTGCTGGAGTTCGCGTCCACCTCCTACGCCTTTATCTATGACATGCAGAACGCCTCGGCGACGTTCTTCCGCTCGCTCAAGCCGGACGACTACATTGCGGTCGTCACCTACGACCTGCGGACGCACATCCTCACCGACTTCACCAACAACAAGGAACTGGTCCGCAGTTCGTTGCAAAGCCTCGTCATTCCGGGCTTTTCCGATACCAACGAATTCGACGCGCTCTATGAAACTCTCGACAGAATCAATCGGATCGAAGGCCGCAAATACGTCATCCTGATTTCGAGCGGCCGCGACACATTTTCCAGACTCACCCTCGACAAGATGCTCGCTAAGATCAAGGCCACGCCGAATGTGACCATCTTTACCATCTCGACCGGCGGCCTGGCGCGGGAACTCGCGGACTCTCGCGGCGGCCTGGGGCCGATCGCGCGGCTGGACTATCTACAGGCCGACAACGAAATGAAGACCTTCGCGCAGATGACGGGCGGCCTCAGCTTTCAACCGTTGTTTGAGGGCGCGCTGCCCGACATCTTCGCGCAGATCAACGACTCGATCCGCAACCAGTATGTGTTGACCTACCGCCCGACCAACAATGCCAACGACGGCTCCTACCGCAAGATCAAGGTCTACCTTGTGGACAACGAAGGCAAACCGCTGCGCATGGCCGACGAGAAGGGCAAGTCTCTGAAATACTCCATCATCGCTCGCGACGGATACCGCGCCAAACTGCCGGTCGAGTAAGGTCGCGGGATACTAGAACGGAATCCGATCCAGGTCGTCGCGCCGCGGCAACGGGGCGAGACACACCAGCAGCAACCCGCCCAGCAGCACCGTCCCCTCCAGCTTCACCGACAACCCATGCAGCCTATCGAAGTGGCGATGCGCGGGCACGTCGGCCGTTCTCGTATCCACCACTCCGCCCAGCGCCAGCCGGTCGGCCTCCATCCTCGGCAGCACCGAGAAGTGCGAGTAGGCCGTGATGAACAGCATCACCAACATCACCAGCACTTCGAGCGCGCGCACGAAGTGACTGTCGCGCTGCGTTGCGATGAGCGTCAGCGTGGAGACCAGATAAACCGCACCCGCGATAAAGCCGATGCGATGCAGCACCAGCAGCGTTCCGCGCACGATGAGTCCCGCCAGGTGCGTGTCGGGCATCGTAGCGAAGGCGACCCGCGTGACCGCCGACACGAAGAAGATCAATCCGCCAACCCACGCGACCAGAGCGAACAAACGCAGAATGCGGAAGAAGGTCGTCATCGCGTTTCAGGTTCCTTCCCGCGTGCGCCTTCACGCGTCAGCGCGCGGAGTAATACGAAGTCCAGCGCGTTCTTGTGCGCGGCATATTCTTCGTCACTGATTTTCTTTTGCAGACGGTCGGTTTCGAGGGCGAAAAGCTCTTCTTTCAACGCTCGCCGCAAGGCCGTCTGGTGGTCGGTTGTGGGCGCTGCCGGAAGCACCGGAACAGCGGCCGGGCGGCGTAGCAGGATTCCCGCCGCCCCGGCCAGCAGCAGCGCGAGACCGCCCAATATCCACCATTTGTACTTCGCCAAAGTGTCGTGGTCGGCGTCGGGGTCGAGCGGCTTGCCCATGCCGCCGCCGAACTTGGTCGTGTCCGGATTGTCGTTGGCGTCGACCGCTGCCGCGGCGTTGGTGTCCGCGCCTGTAGGCTGCGTGGCGGAACCTTGCGCTGGGTTCTGCGTGTCCCGCGGAAGCTGGCCTGCGCCGGTCAGCGTGAATCCCAACGCCTGTGTCGGCGAGACGTTGCGCGCCACGTACGTCTGCGCCGTCGGCTCGTCGGTCACGGGGTTGTAGACGGCGGTGTCGGCCTTGAAACCCATGCTTCGGGGCAGCATGATGG
>JALYTE010000340.1 GCA_030854435.1 Acidobacteriota bacterium
GCAAAGATGATTACCAATTCGTAATGGCGGCGTCAGCTTCGCGTGCAGCGCGGCCCCGCATAATTGGCACACAACACACCGGATGCAAAGGCGACATGCCGGATCGGCGGGCGCCACGTCGCTTCGAATCCCGCCAATCGCAGACATTTGACAGCGGTCCCAACCCGGGTTCGCCAAATGGCCGCGGTTCATTCTGTTGCGTTGCTTGACAAGGAGACGTTGATGAACAGGTCAGTGATCGCTGTGCTGGGTATTGCCGTTCTGTTTGCCGCCGGTACGACTTTGGCGCAGGACGCGAAAGCGCCCGCCGGCAAGGCGGCGACACAAACCGCCATGGGCATGGATTCCAGGGCGCAGATGGGTCAGATGGATGAGCAGATCAGCAGGATGCAGGCGCTGCACGACAAGATGGCGAGCGCCAAGACGCCGGAAGAACGGCAGAAGCTGATGGAGGAGCAACGCAAGTCGATGCAGAGCGGAATGGGAATGATGAATCAGATGCGAGGTGGAATGATGGGTGGCGGCGGAGCGATGATGGGGCAGCAGGCAGCGCCCTCCGATACCAATGCGCAGATGCAGCTGATGGGCAAGCGCATGGACATGATGCAGATGATGATGCAGACGATGATGGATCAGCAAGGGATGATGGGCGGCGCAAACTCGGCCGGAGGAGCGCCAAGGAAATAGCGTGAGGAGCGGGAATCAGAGACGGAGTTCGGGAACGACTACCGCCGCTTATGCCGCGCGCACTCCAGCCTTTTTCCCGCGTTGGAGTGCCTCAGTTGCGCGGAGCCGTTGACGCGCCCGTTGCGGTGCAGCGTGATTACCAAAACGTAATCCTGGTGCCATCGCTGCGTGGGATGCGGCGCGGCATACTTCATCACATTGCACATCGACGTTGAGGAGATGAAGAATGAACTGGCTTGCACAAAACTGGATTTGGATCGTTCTTGCAATTGGTGCGGTGTGGCTGGTCAGGCGCGGAGGGCTCGCGAGTTGTGAGATGGGAGGTCACGCCGGCCACAGTCATCTCGGTGGAACGGCTGGTGCTGCGTCGGAAGGAATGCGCCTTGGCGATGGGCCGATGCGGAATCAAGGTGAGGTTGCGGGGAATGGCCCACAGAAGGCCGTTGACCCAGTCAGCGGTCGGGAAGTGCTGGCCTCACAGGCGGTCACCGCGGCATATCAGGGTCGCGTCTTCTTCTTCGAAGGCGCCGATACCAGGCAACGTTTCGAGGCGGCTCCGGAGCGGTATGCGCGCAACGCGGCGCCGGCACCGCAGCAACACCCGCGTCGCGGTTGCGTCGCGGTTGCTGTTGATTGAGCTGGAAAAACAATGGCAGTGAAATCGACGCAGGCGATGCTCGGCATTCCGGGGTCCGAACGGCGACTAATACGAAAGGCAACCCGGCGGGGCGACGCGCGGTCCAGGGGTCAGCCTCTCGTCCCCAATTCCCTGTCCCTTGTTCCGCGCCGGATACCGGAAGGGGCAACTTAAGCCCCCTCGGTGCCAATGCAGCGAATGGGCTAATGGAAATCGTCGCCTACCAACGAGATGTCGCCGAACCGACAGTTTTGTTTTGGAACACATTGCGTCAGCACGCGAACAACATGCTGGAGCACGAACGTGCCGGGTTGCCCCGCTCCTCGATTTCAAGTACGAGACGCTGCTGGATGCGCGCCAATTCGAGCATCCGGCGAATTACGCGTTGCTGCGAATCACTGAAATTGGTGAGGTTCGCTGTGTCGACTGTGTCGATGCAAACAAGCCGCCCGTCATCGTGATCGATCCGCGCGCCGGACATGGACCGGGCATCGGCGGATTCAAACGCGATTCAAGCAGGCGATTCTCGACGTGAATGCGTACGCGTTCGCCGCGCCACAGGTCGAGCGTCGGCCCCAGGAAGCTATCGCTGGCGCGCAGCGCGTCGGGACGACCACGAACGACTTCGTCGACAAAGCGCAGCGTCGGCGTTTGTGCTCCGGGAAATATTTCCATGCGCGTGACGGTGGCAGCAGGCGCAGTTCCACATCCGCCATGGTGTCGCCGCGCGCGTTCGGTAGCGCGACCATGCTTGCGCTGCTCGCCGCCAGCGTCGAAATGAACTTTCGCCGGGGTCCACATCATGTATCCACTCCTTCTGCAAGACTATTCGTCTGCGCTGGCCGTGCTTCACTGCACCAGGTCGTGTTTCTTCTTCTCGTACTCGTCATCGCCGATTTCGCCGCGCGCATAGCGCTTGTCCAGGATGTCGCGCGCCGACTCGCGGCCACCGGCTGCGCGATCTCCCCCTGTCTGTCGGAACACGAATATGCCTGCGGCAACGACGAGAGCGACGATCAGAATCCACCCGAAGCCCATGCCGAACCAACCTCCTCCCATGCCGTAGTCACCCGTCATCCTTCCCTCCCTGGCCCCGTCACGCGTCGCTCGGTGCACACGGGCATTTGTGGAGAAACGCACATATGAC
>JALYTE010000349.1 GCA_030854435.1 Acidobacteriota bacterium
CGACTGGACGATGACGCATGAGTTTGTGCATACCGCTTTTCCAGACCTGGCTGAAGACCATCATTGGATCGAGGAAGGCCTGGCGACCTACATCGAACCTATTGCGAGAGTGCAGCATGGATTGCTCTCGCAGGACCATGTGTTGGCGGACATGATTCGCGACATGCCCAAGGGCGAGCCCGAGGCCGGCGACCGTGGACTCGACCATACGCATACGTGGGGACGCACCTACTGGGGCGGTGCGATGTTCTTCTTCGTCGCGGACGTTTCCATCCGCGAGCGCACTGACAATCGCATGGGTTTGCAAGACGCGCTGCGGGCAATTCTGAAGTCAGGTTCGATTGAAACCGACTCAACGCCCGAAGCGACGTTCGCCATCGGCGACCGCGCGGTGGGAGTGCCGGTGTTGGAAGAACTCTATGCGAGTATGCGCGACGCTCCGGTACAACCGGACTTGAACGCTGTCTGGCGCAAGCTCGGCGTGCGGGCCTCGAACAACAGCGGCGTCGTCTACGACGACAAGGCCCCGGAGACGGCCATCCGGAAGGCGATCTTCGCGGCCAAGCCAAGTTGCGTCGTCGAGTAGATTGCCGCGCTCAGCTGCATCCATTTATTCCTCCAGCGCGTAAATCTTAGGTAGACAAGAAGGAATGTCGCTCATGCGAATGAACTCATACGCTCTAGGCGCAGTCGTCGCAATCGCTCTCTTCGCTTCGCCGTCCATCGTCGTCGCACAACAGGCCTCGCTGCATTGGCAGCCGTGGTCGGACGCCGCGTTCGCGCAGGCGCGTCAGCAACATAAGTTCGTTCTGCTCGACCTTGAAGCGGTGTGGTGCCACTGGTGTCATGTGATGGACGACATCACCTACAAAGATCCTGCGGTGATCGGGCTACTCAATGCGAAGTATGTGCTGGTCAAAGTCGATCAGGACTCGCGCCCGGACATCTCCAACCGCTATCAGGATTGGGGCTGGCCCGCGACCGTTGTGTTGGCCGGGGACGGCTCGGAAATTGTGAAGCGGCAAGGTTACATCCCTCCCCGCCCGATGGCCTCGATGCTGAAGGCCATCATCGACGACCCGTCGCCGGGGCCGAGCATCGAGAAGGAAGCCGCGCTGCGTCCCGCTGCCGATGCGAGCATTTCGCCCGCGCTGCTGGCGCGCGTAAAGACCGCTTATGATGCTCAGTACGACAAGCCCAACGCTGGGTGGGGTTTCAGCCACAAGTATCTCGATGAGGATTCGGTTGAGAACGCGTTGCGGCTCGCGGCCAGCGGCAATGCGATCTACGTCAAGCGCACCAACGATACGCTGCACGATGCGACCGCGCTGCTCGACCCGGTGTGGGGCGGAGCGTACCAATACTCGGTCGACGGCAAGTGGAACGAGCCGCATTATGAGAAGCTCATCTCCATCCAGGCCGCGTTCATCCGCGAGTATTCGCTGGCCTACGCGCAGACGCACAATCCTGAGTATCTTCGGGCCGCGCAAGCCGTGGGCGGCTTCGTACACAACTTCCTGAGCGACGGGCCCACCGGCGTGTTCTTCGTGTCGCAGGACGCCGACATTCACGACGGCGAGGACAACGAAGCCTACTTCAAGCTGGACGACAAAGGCCGTCGCGCGCAAGGCGTTCCGCGCATCGACAAGCATGTGTACGCGCGCGAGAACGGCTGGATGATCGCCGCGCTGTGTGAGCTTTACGCAGTCAGCGGCGACACTGCGGCGCTTGACCAGGCGCAGCGGGCGACGCAATGGATTGTCGCGCACCGCAGCATTCCCGGCGGCGGCTTTCACCACGATGACGCCGATCCAGCGGGGCCGTATCTGGGCGACACGCTGGCGATGGGCGAAGCGTTTCTCGCGCTCTACAACGTTACCGGCGATCGCAACGATTTGAACGCAGCAGCGTCGGCCGCGCAGTTCATCGCCGCGCATTTTGCGCCCGCATCGCCGGGGACAGGCTTCATCACCTCGCCTACCCGAACCGATGCTGCGTTCGGCCCGCATCCCGACCGCGACGAGAATATCGCGCTGGTGCGGTTTACCTCGATGCTGGCGCTGGCCACGGGCGACGCGCGTTATCACGCAACGGCCGCCGAAGCCATGCGTTATCTTGCCGCGCCCGCAGTCGCCACGCGGCCACTTTCGGCGGGCGTTCTGCTCGCGCACCAGGACTTCGTCGACGCTCCGCTGCACGTCACGATCCTCGGCGGCAAGAACGATCCTCAGGCCGCTGCGCTGCATACGGCGGCGTTGCGCTCGATCACGTCGCATGAGCTGATCGAATGGCGCGACCCCGCCGATCCGCATCCGCTGCCGACCGCCGTCACTTATCCGCCGCTGAAGAAGCCTGCGCTGTTTCTATGCACGGCGCAGTCGTGTTCTTCGCCGATCTACAGCGCTGAAGATGTTGCCGCGAAGATTCAGCGGGCGCAGCTTCCAAGCCGGTAGGTTCCTCATGCCCCGTGAATGAAGGCAACAGCAGGTTCCCTGCGGGAATGGCAGAAAGAAAAGCAAGGGCAAAAGCCAAAGTGGCCCTACTCAACCGTAGCGCTTGTTTTCCGCGCGAAGCGACGGGCGAGCAGCGTGTCGAGGGCGAAGCGTCCGGGGCCGAAGATCAGGATCAGCACGGCGGCGAAGAGAAACGTGTAGGGGTCGGCTTTGTAGAACTTGTCGGGGTTGGAGAAGATCGAGGTCAACGCCTCGCGGTCGGCGGTGGCGTAGGCCACGATCATCGTCGCGGTCAGCACCAGCGACACCGGGCGCGAGAACAAGCCAAGCGCGAACAGGATGCCGCCGAAGAACTCGATGCAGGCGTTCATGTGCGCGTTGGCCGATGGGGCCGGGATGTTGAGGCTGGCGAAGTATTTGGTGACGCCGTCGAGGTTGTGCAGCTTGCCCCAGCCCGATTGCGCGAACTGCCAGCCCCAGTAGAGGCGCACCGCGAGCAGGAAGGGAGACTGCAAGGCGTTCATCGTCGTGCGGAAGAGTGTGTACGCCTTTTCGATGAAGTTGGTGAATTTTGACATAGGTCTCATGGGTCGTCGCAGCGATGTGCTCGTCCCCGGAGAAAACAGCAGGTTCTCTTCGGGAATGACAGAAAGAAAAGCAAGAGCAATAGAAAGCGCGTGGGTCAAACTCGGCCGGCGAACTCGCGGGTTTCGGTGGTGACTTTGATCTTTTCGCCCTCTTTGACGAAGAGCGGGACGCGAATTTCAGCACCGGTTTCGAGTTTTGCGGCCTTGGTGACGCTGCCGCTGGAGGTGTCGCCGCGCACGGCAGGTTCGGTGTAGGCGACCGTCAGTTCGACCTGGAGCGGGAGTTCGAGGCCGATGGGGTTGCCATTGTACTTCTCGATTTGTACGATGACGCCTTCGAGCAGGATGTCCAGCGCGTTGCCGACCATGGCGGGGTTGAGCGAGAGCGTCTCAAAACTTTCCTGGTCGAGGAAATGGGAGCCTTGGGCGTCGCTGTATAGGTAGGACGCTGGGACGGTTTGCAGGTCGGGTTCTTTGAACTTGTCCTGGGCCTTGAATGTTCTGTCGAAGACGGCGCTGGTGAGCATATTGCGCAGCTTCAGGCGTACCAGAGTCTGGCCGCCGCGCGCGGTCGGGGTGGAGATGTCCCGGTCCAGACAGGCGTAGGGGACGTTCTCGAGTTCGACGAACATTTTGCGTTTGACTTCAATTGCGTCGATCAGTGCGGCCATGGTTTCCTCTGGTGACGTTCTATTGTATCGGGAGGTTCCGGCTGGAAGGGGCCACTGCCGACGAGGACTTTTCTGCATCTGAAGGATTGCGGTTCATTGTTGGTGTAGAGATTTGCGGCACCCCTAAATCCACGTCCCCAAAGCGGGACGTGGGGCGTCCAGATCTTTGCTGGTGCAGAATAGCTTGAGGAGATAGCGACGGTGGGAAAACGATGACGACGCCGATGAGCCGACGGCTTGTGCCGATCGTTTTGGTAGTTGCCGTGCTGGTGGTCGCGGCCAATGCGTGGCTGGCACTGCTGGCCGCGAGGAGGCTGGCGTATAGCGAGCAGTGGGTCAACCACACCTGGCAAGTGATCGCGCAGACGGAACGCCTGATGAGCTCGGCCAAGGACGCGGAGACGGGCAGTCGCGGCTATCTACTGACCGGGGAGGACCAGTTTTTGGAGCCGTATCGGACGGCGCGGCGAGACCTCCCCATCGACCTCGAGGATTTCAAGAAGCTGACGCAAGACAACCCGAACCAGCAGAGGCGGGCATCGGAGATGGGCGCCGTGCTGGAACAGCGACTGGTGCTGCTGGAGCAGGCCAACTCGATACGCATGGCAAACGGAAGCATTGCCACGGCGCAAGTGTCGGTGTTGATGAGCACGGGCATGTACGAGATGGACCGTCTGCGTGGAATTACGGGCGCGATGCAGAGCGAAGAGCGCAGGCTGCTGGAGGAGCGGACTCGCGACGCCGACTGGGCCAGGCAGCGAGTGCGCTACACGCTCGGACTGGCGAGCTTTCTCGATCTGCTGTTGCTGCTGTTCGTGTACCGGTACTTCCTTCGCGAGCGCGACCTGCGTTTGATCGCGGAGGCGACGGCCGAGAATCTGGCCATATCGCGGCTGGAAGTGGAACGCAAGGCGGCCGAGATTCAAGCGCTCAATGAGGATCTGGAGCTTCGCGTACAGCAGCGGACCGCGGAGTTGGAGGCGACCAACAAGGAGTTGGAAGCGTTCAGCTATTCGGTGTCGCACGACCTGCGCGCGCCGCTGCGCACCATCGACGGCTTCAGCCTGGCGCTGGCGGAAGACTACGGCGAGATCGTCGGGACCGAAGGCAAGGACTACATTAGTCGCGTGCGCGTTGGAGTGCAGCGCATGGGCGGGCTGATCGACGCGCTGCTGCAGCTTTCGCGCATCACGCGGGCGGACATTGAACGCGTGCCGGTGGACATGACGGAACTGGCGGGGAGCGTGGCCGGGCAATTGTTGGACCAGAATGCGGAACAGCAGATCGAGTTCGCGATCGAACCCGGCTTGCGCGCCAATGCCGACCCCAACCTCCTGCGCGTGGCGCTGGAAAATTTGTTCGGCAACGCGGTGAAGTTTAGCTCCAAGAAGCCGGAGGCGAAGATCGAGTTTGGATGGGACCCGAATACTCACGCTTTTTTTGTTCGCGACCACGGCGCAGGGTTTGATATGCACTACAAGGACAAGCTGTTTGGCGCATTCAACCGTCTACATGGGGACAAGGACTTCAAGGGATCCGGAATCGGGCTGGCGACGGTCGCAAGAGTCGTCAGGCGACATCACGGGCGGATTTGGGCGGATAGTGTACAAGGTAGTGGGGCGACGTTCTGGTTTACGCTAGGATAGTCGCAATGAAGGACATGAAAAAATTGATTCTTTTAGTGGAAGACGATCCGGACCATGAGGTGCTGACGATTCGCGCGCTCAAGAAGGCGAACCTCGCCAACGAAGTGATCGTGGCGCGCGATGGAGAGGAGGCCGTAGAGATGCTTTGCGGCCCGAACCCGATCAAGCCGCAGGTCATTCTGCTGGATTTGAAACTGCCCAAGCTGGACGGGTTGGAGGTGCTGAAACGCATTCGAGAATGCGACCCGACGCGGACGCTTCCGGTGGTGGTGCTGACGTCTTCGGACGAAGAGCGCGATGTGGTGCGCAGCTACGAGCTGGGCGTCAACAGTTACATCCGCAAGCCTGTGAACTTCAACGATTTCGCGGAGGCGACGCGCCAGTTGGGACTGTACTGGCTGGTGCTGAACGAATGTCCACCGAACGGCATTTAGGAATCTCGGCACGAGTCCGCCGCTATGCTCCGGGGCCAAAGGCCCTCGCGTTTTTGTGCCGTTTACCGCGGGCTGAAACTCGCTGCTGCTCCAGTCGGATAGGGCTTCGCACTTGATCGAACCTTTGCCAGATTCGCAAGAACTGAATGTCCTTCTAGTGGAGGACAATCCCGACGATGCCGCGCTGCTGGAGCGGCACTTGCGTCGCAATGGGTATGCGCCGTCGATGACCCGGGTCGAAACCGCTTCCGCGATGAAAACGGCGCTGCGCGTGGGGACGCAGCCGGACATCGTGCTGGGCGATTACAACCTGCCCAACTTCAGCGGGCCTGAGGCGTTGCGGTTGCTGAGGTCTTCGGGGCTGGACATCCCGTTCATCATGCTGTCGGGCGCGGTGTCCGAGGAGACGGCGGTGGATTCGATGCGCGCCGGGGCGCAGGACTATGTTTCCAAACAAAACCTGACGCGGCTGGTGCCGGCCGTCGAGCGCGAGTTGAAAGAGGCCGCCGGCCGGCAGCGCAAGCTGGCGGCGGAAGCGGCGTTGCAGGCCAGCGAGGCGCGGTTTCACCATCTGGTGGACGCCATGCCCATGGGGCTGGTGCTGAACGATCCGCAGGGACGGATTTTGTACGCCAACCAGGCTATCGCGAGGCTGCTGCAACGGCCCGCCGAGGAGCTTGCATCGGGCGATGTGCTGGTGGACAGCCTGTGCGGCGACATTATGGAAGCGCAAATCGCTTGTAGCGAAGGAGCTTCGAGCGCCGCGCCGTTCGAGTCCGTCTGCACGGCCAGCGATGCAAGCGTGATCGATGTGCTGATCGGGGTCACGCTGCTGAACCCCGAAGCCATGCCGGAACAGCGGCAGTTCGCGGCGTTCGTCGCCGACCTCTCGTTGCAGAAGAAGAGCCAGGAAGCGTTGCGGCAGACCGAGAAGCTGGCCGTGGCGGGGCGATTTGCCGCGGCCATCGCGCACGAGATCAACAATCCGTTGGAGGCGATCACGAATTGCCTCTATTTGACCGCGCAGACGAAACTGCCCGACGACGCGCGCGGGTATGTGGAGCTGGCGCAAGCGGAACTGGACCGCGTCTCGCAGATCACGGTGCAGACGCTACGGTTCTTCCGCGGCTCGACGCGGCCGGATGCGACGGACATTCGAGAGCTGATCAGAACGGTCGTGACGTTGCTGGGTTCACGGTTACAGCGGGCGCAAATCGAGGTGGTGAGCCAGTTTCAAACCGATGCCAGCGTGGTGGTACAAGCAGGAGAGATTCGGCAGGTGATCGCGAACCTGGTGGGCAACGCCATGGACGCCATGGTGGAGGGAGGGCGGCTTATTCTGCGCACGGCCGAGAGCACGAATTGGGCGACGGGCGCGCGCGGCGTTGCGCTCACCGTGGCCGACACCGGCTCTGGCATGGACGAAGCGACGCGCGCGCAAATGTTTGAACCCTTCTTTTCAACCAAGGGAATTACGGGCACAGGGCTGGGGCTATGGATCTCGCAAGAGATCGTGGCCAAGCACAGCGGCACGATCCGCGTGCGCAGCAAGGTAGGTGGGGGGACGGTGTTCCGTTTATTTCTGCCCTCGGAGCCTGCTGTCGAGTAAATAGACCCCGGACTGATTTCATGCCAGCGTCTCAAAGCCTGTTCACGATCTCTGTTTAGGCCCGCAGACCCTGTCAGCTTTGGGGGAGGGCCAAGAGAGATCGTGAACAGCATCTCAAAGCGTATTGGAAAGTGCTAGCATTCATCCCAATGAAAGTTCTTGTGATCGATATCGGCGGGACGAATGTGAAGGTCGCCTCGACCGACGCGCCCGTTCCGATCAAGATTCCTTCGGGGCCGAACATGACAGCGGTGAGCATGTGCCAACAAGTGCTCGCGGCGACCAAAGGCTGGAAATACGACTGCGTCTCGATCGGCTTCCCCGGGCCGGTGATGAATCATCGCCCCATCGCCGAACCGCACAATCTGGGCGTGGGATGGGTGGGCTTCGACTATGAGAAGGCCATGGGCAAGCCGCTCCGCTTCATCAACGACGCGTCGATGCAGGCGCTTGGCGGCTACAAGGGCGGACGCATGTTGTTTCTCGGCACGGGCACGGGACTGGGCTCGGCGATGGTGGTGGACGGTCTGGTAGTGTCGCTGGAGCTTGCGCATCTTCCATACAAGAACGGGCGGACGTACGAGGAGTACATCGGGCTGGAGGGCCTGGAGCGGCGCGGCAAAAAGAAGTGGCGGAAGTCCGTGCTGGACATCATCGAGTTGCTGAAGGCGGCGATGGTGTGCGATTGCGTGCTGCTCGGAGGCGGCAATGCGAAGTTCATGAAAGTCCTGCCCGCGCATGTGATGGTGGGAGCCAACAGCAACGCCGTTCAGGGTGGGTTCAGGTTGTGGAACGACGCGTTGGGGAAACGCGCGGCGAAGTTGTAGGTCTGTCCCTTTCTGGGTGAGCGAATGTTGCGGGTTTTGAGGCCCCGAATAAAAATGCTTGCGGTTCGCTTTTTATTCGCTACAATCTTGGCATGGCAATAACGCGGCGGCAAAAAGAGGTCATCGACTTTCTTTCAGGCTTCACCACCCGGCACGGCTACTCTCCGTCTTACGAGGAAATCGCGGCGGGTCTGGGCCTGAACTCCCTGGCGACAGTGCATAAGCACGTCACCAACCTGCAGGCCAAGGGCATGTTGCAGCGCGCGCACAATCGCAGCCGCTCGATCGACGTGCTGCCGCAGCGCTCTCCGAAAAAGAGCTACGACCGCCTCCCTCTGCTGGGCCGCATCGCCGCCGGGAAGCCCGTCGAAGCCATCGAAACCGCCGAGAGCATTTCGCTCAGCGACATTGTCGGCAACCGCGAGGTGTTCGCGCTGGAGGTCCGCGGCGACTCCATGCGCGACGAGCACATCGTTTCTGGAGATTACGTACTGGTAGAGAGGACGCGCGTCGCCCGCGAAGGCGAGATCGTCGTCGCCCTCATCGACGGCACCGACGCCACCCTCAAGCGCTTCTACCGGGAGGGCAACCTGATTCGGCTTCAGCCCTCCAATACGGAGATGGCGCCGATCTACGCCCAGGCCGCCAACGTCAGCATCCAAGGCAAGGTCCTCGGCATCCTCCGCAAATACGCCTGAGGCCACGGAACCACCGCCGTCCTGCTTGCGTATCACCTCCGAACCCGCTTTCGGAGGCCCGCACCTTGTCCACGCATCGCAAGAGCCGCAAAAAACTCTGGATCGGCCTCAGCATCGTGCTGGTCCTGATCGTCGGACTGTCCTTCGCGGCGATAAAAGTCATCGGTGGCCCGGCCAAGCTCGACCCCTCGCAACTGGCCAAAGTCGAGACCGGCGACATCGCCCGTTCCGTGGTCGCGACCGGCAAGGTGCAGCCCATCACCAAGGTCGAAGTAAAGTCGAAGGCCAGCGGCATCGTGACGCGACTGGACACGGACATCAACGCCAACGTCCATCGCGGCCAGGTGCTGGCGCAACTCGACCAGCAGGAAATTCTCGACCAGGTCGCGGCGCAAAAGGCCCAACTCGCGGCCGCCGAAGCCAATGCCCACGCCGCCTCGGCCTCCATTGAAAACGACAGGGTGTCGGCCAGCGCGCCCGACCTGCCGATGTACAAGAGCGCGTACGACCGCGCCCAACACATGGCGGACGCGGGCATTGTTTCGCGTCAGGCGCTCGAGGACTCGCAGCAAAAATATCTGGCCGCGGCCAACTCGCGCGACCGCGCAGTAGCATTAATCGCGGTGGACACCGCCAAGTTCCACCAGGCCCAGGCGCAGGTGATTCAAGCGCGAGCGTCGCTCAAGCAGCTTGAAGAGCAGCTTTCCTACACCACCATTACCGCCCCCATCGACGCTACGGTCCTCTCACGCGACGTTGAAGTCGGCAACGCTGTCAGTTCGATCCTCGTGCTGGGCAGCACGGCGACGCTGGTGATGACGCTCGGCGACACGCACCAGGTTTACGTGCAGGGCAAGGTCGACGAGTCGGACATCGGCAAGGTCTATCTCGGCCAGGCCGCGCGCATCAAGGTGCAGAGCTTCCGCGACAAAACATTCAGCGGCGTGGTCACCAAGATCGCTCCGCTGGGCGTCGAAAAAGACAATGTCACGACTTTTGAAGTCCGCGTTTCGATCGACAATCCCGGCGGCGAATTGAAGGCCAACATGACGGCCAACGCCGAGATCGTTCTCGAAGAACACAAGCACGTTCTCACCGTTCCCGAGCAGGCGGTCATCTTCGACAAGGACCGCAACGCGACCGTGCAGGTGCCGGACGACAAAGGCAAAGATGGCCGCCGCGCTGTGCCTATCCGCGTGGGACTTTCCAACGGCAGCCGCACCGAAATCCTCTCCGGCCTCAAGACCGGCGATACAGTTATTCTTCAGCAGTAAAATCTAGTGCTGTTGCTGTTGCTGTTGCTTTTGCTTTTGCTGTTGATTTTGCCGTTGCTTTTGCTTTTGCTGTTGCTGTTGCTTTTGCTTTTGCTTTTCTTTCTGTCATTCCCGCGGGGAATCTGCTTTTCGAACCACCACCAAACTTCAAGGAGCGAAAAATGATCCGCACCCTCACCATCGCAATCCTCCTCGCCACCGCGACCGCGGCCTTCGCGGACGCCGACTTTGAACGCAACCTGACCGTTTCGGGTCAAGCCGACCTGTACGTCTCCACCGGCTCCGGCCACATCAAAATCTTCCCCGGCAGCGACAACCAGATCCACGTCAAGGCGCACGTCCACGCGGGTTGGAGCGGTGGTCGCGACCTTGACGAGCGGATCCGCCAGATCGTCGCCAACCCGCCCATCCAACAGGACGGCAACACGGTCCGCATCGGTGAAACCCACGACCGCGGTCTGTTCGACAACATCAGCATCGACTACGACATTTCCGCGCCGGCCTCCGTCGCGCTCAACCTGCGCTCCGGCTCCGGCGATGTTGAAGTGGATCACGTCGGCCGCTTCCTCGCGGCGTCCAGTGGCTCCGGCTCGGTCCGCGCCCACGGCATCCACGGCCCCGCCGACCTGCACACCGGCTCTGGCGACATCGAGCTTCAAGAAGATGCTGCAGGCACAGTCAAAGCGCAGACGGGCTCCGGCTCGGTGCGCATCGACGGCCTGAATGGCGAGCTGACCGCCCGCACCGGCTCCGGCGATGTGGAAGCCAACGGCCATCTCACCGGCGCTGCGAGGCTCTCAAGCGGCTCCGGCTCGGTCCGTTTGAACCTCGCCCCCGACGCCCACTTCGAGCTCGAAGCCTCGACCGGTTCCGGCTCCATACGCGTGCATTTTCCCAACGCTCCACATCAGAGCGACGATTCCCGCCACCACCTGACCGGCTCGGTCAACGGCGGTGGCCCGGTGCTTGAAGCGCGCACCGGCTCCGGCGACATCGAGATCAATAACAGCTACCGGCAATAAAAATTCGCCTATGCCACGCTGATGAGAAGTGGCCCATTTTGGGCATAACGAAAGTATCTGTTCAAAAACGCCGCTGGCGCACAGTTGTTTACTTCACATACACTCCCACCATGCGTTTCTTCCTCCTCGTCGCACTCGCGCTCGTGCAAGTCAACACAGCCGTCGCTCAAAGCCAACCGAAGACGCCGCCGCTTCAAAGCGAGCGGTTTGCGCGCGACCTGCACGACAAGAAAATCGAAGACCTCTTGAGTGTCTACACGCCCACGGCGATATTCACCGACCCAAGCGGCAAGACGTTCAAAGGCATCGACCAAATCCGCAATTTCTTCGAGCGCATCAACAGCATCTTCGACAGCGAGATGCACCTGACCCGGACCAGCTTTGAACGCACGCAGACATTCGGCATCGAACACGGCACCTACGTCGAAAACGTGCGCAACCGCATCACGGGCGCCGTGCACCAAGTCCGCGGGACTTATGTTTTCCTGCACGAACGGCAGTTGAACGGCGACTGGCTCATCGCGCACCAGAAGTTGACCCCGCTAAAATAGCTTTCATGCCCCTGCCGCGCCTGCTGGTCTTCGATTTAGACGGCACTCTGATCGACTCCTCGCTCGACCTCTGCAACTCCGTCAACGCTTCACTCGAACACGTCGGCAAACCTATATTGCCGCACCCGCTGATTGCCACTTACATCGGCGATGGCGCGGCCATGCTGGTGCGGCGCGCGCTCGGCGACCCCGGCGACCTGGATGCCCTCGACCCTTCGGACCCCAGCGGCGACGATCTTTTTCATCGCGCCTTCGATTTCTTTCTGGGCTACTATCGCGTCCACAAACTGGACAACACGCGCGCCTATCCGGGCGTAGTGGAAGCGCTCACGACCCTCCGCGCGGCCCATCCCTTGCTGCCGATGGCGGTGCTCACCAACAAGCCCGTCCACCCCTCACGCGAAATCTGCGCCGCCCTCGCGCTCGCGCCGTTCTTCTTTCAGAACTACGGTGGCAACTCCTTTCCCACCAAGAAGCCCGACCCCGAAGGTCTGCTCGCGCTCATCGCGGAAGCGAGTGCCCTCATCTCCACCCCGCTCGTCCCCGCCGAAGTTGTCATGATCGGCGACTCTGACGTTGACGTCCTCACCGCTCGCCGCGCGGGAGCGGTGTCCGTGGGCTGCACGTTCGGCCTTGCGCCGCACACCCTCGCGGCCGCCCAGCCCGACATCAGCGTCGATAGCCCCTCGGAGTGGGCCACCGCGCTCGGCCTGGCCTAGCGACGCCTACTTCTTCCACGCGCCAAGCAGACGCCGCACCACCACCAACTCTCCCGTGTGATACGCATTGTGGTCCGCGATCAGCAGCGCCTCGCGCAACACGGTCTGCCCGTCGCCCCACTCGAACGACTTCACCAACTCCGCATCGTCCGCGTCCTGCAGCAGCTTGTCGAAGACCTTGCGGTCGGCGCGAATCTGCTTCAGCGAATCGTC
This sequence comes from Acidobacteriota bacterium, assembly GCA_030854435.1. Classification (GTDB taxonomy): domain Bacteria; phylum Acidobacteriota; class Terriglobia; order Terriglobales; family Acidobacteriaceae; genus Granulicella. The sequence goes on from JALYTE010000349.1 coordinate 12,705, forward strand.
CCAGGCTTTCTCGCTCGGCGGCGCGGCGGCCTTCGGCCAGTAGTCGTCCGGCCACTTCAAGCTCTTGTAATTTCCCTCGGAATTATTGCTGAAGTCGAGAATATCGCGCTGCGCAATTCGGAGATGTTCGACGATTTGCCAGCCTGAATACGGCAGCCCCTCCGGCACTGTGCCGCGCAGCTTCACCGGAAAGTCCTTCACCGCCTCATCGAAAGTCGCATGCGCCTGCCCGCCATCGAGTAGCGCAATCAGTTCCCGTCGCAGTTGTCTTCCCAACGATTTTCCGGTGTCCGCCATGCAGGGTTTGGATGCGACTCTCCGCCAACAGGTTTTCACTCCCCGCCGAGTCCTACAATCAGCCCGATGCGGCTTCCTTTCACACGCCGTCATCTGCCCGCTTTGCGGCGCTTCCCGCTCATAGGCGCATAATCTCATCAGGAAGGCTTCACTATGGCGACCGCTCCGACACTACTTTCCATCGAAGAATACCTGCACACCAGCTACCACCCCGATGCGGACTTCGTCGACGGCGAGATCGAGGAACGCAACTTGGGCGAATACGAGCACGCGAAACTTCAGCACATTATCAGCGTTATTTTTGGACTCAACGAGGACATGTGGGAGGCCGACACTGTTATCGAGCAGCGCATTCGGATCAACTCCAGTCGTGTTCGCATCGCCGATGTTGCGGTCCTGCGCGCCGATGCACCGCACGAAGAAGTGACCGCGACGCCTCCGCTCATCTGCATTGAAGTGATGTCGCCCGAAGACCGTCTTTCGCGCGCCAAACTGGTCTTGGCCGACTACTTCGCGATGGGCGTGCCCAACATCTGGCTGATCGATCCCATTCGCCGCATAGCCTACATCTACAACGCAAGCGGCATGCAGTTGGTCGATTCCACCGTTCTTGCCGTCCCCGGCACAGAGATTCGTCTCGACCTCGACGACATCTTCGCGAAACTCGACAAGAAGATCGCCGCGCACAAACGCTTATAATCAGCACAAATGCGGCTTGCTTTCACACGCGCTCTTCTGCTCGCCCTTGCGGCCCTCCTGCTCCCCCACTTTGCGCGCGCGCAGGAGGGCGGCCGCGTCGTCCTCGTGCTGCCATTTGAAAACCGCTCCGGCAACCCGTCGCTGAATTGGATCGGCGACTCCTTTCCCGACACGCTCGACCAGCGCCTGAACTCCGCCGGCTTTCTGACCATTTCGCACGACGACCGCGCGTTCGCGCTTGACCACCTCGGCCTTCCCGTCGGCTTCCGGCCCTCGCGCGCGACCACCATCCTCATCGCCCAGCAACTGGACGCGGCCTACGTGGTGGTCGGCAGCTACAACGTCGCGAACAACAAAATATCCGTCCAGGCCCAAGTCCTCACGATCGACGCGCTTCGACTGTCTGCGCCGCTGGAGGACAGTGCCGATCTCCCGCGCCTTTTCGACGCTGAAAACGCGATCGCGTGGAAGATCGCGCGGCAGATCGATCCCCACTTCAGCGTGGCCGAGCAGACCTTCCTCGCGTCCCCCGGCGGCGTGCCGCTGTCGTCCTTCGAGAACTACATCCGCGGCAGCAACGAGCCCACTTCCGCCGAGCGACTGAAGCATCTCCGGGCCGCCGTCGCCGACACGCCCACCTACGCCGCCGCTCTGCTCGCGCTCGGCAAGGAGCAGTACGCCGCGCACGACTACCCCAGCGCCGCCGCAACGCTCGCCAAGGTCCCCGCCGACGCGCGCATCGCGCTCGAAGCCAACTTCTACCTCGGCCTCGCGCACTTCAACTCGACGCAATATGCCAAAGCCGAGGCGGCGTTCGCGTTCGTTGCCGACCGCCTTCCGCTCCCCGAAGTGGTCAACGATCAGGCCGTCGCGGCCAGCCGCCAGAACAAGGACGCGGCCGCCCTCTTCCAACGCGCCTCCACCGCCGACCCCAGCGACGAGGACTACCACTACAACCTCGCCGTCTCCCTCTTTCGCCGCGGCGACACCTCCGGCGCGATCAAGGAATCCGATGCCGCGCTTAAGCTGAAGCCCAGCGACAACGAAGCGATCGAGCTTCGCGCCCGCCTCAACCTCGTCCCTGCGGGCACGCGTCTCGCGCCCGCCAACGACACTGCTTTCAGCCCCGTCGAACGCATTCGCCGGACATACTCCGAAGCCAGTTTCCGCCAGGCCGCTTTCCAGATCGAACAAATGCGCGCCCTCCACGACGCAGGTCATACTCCCAAATGACCCCACACTTCCCTCTTCGGATATGTTCACGATCTCTTTTGAGTCTCCTCAAAAGCTGTCATCTCGACCGGAGGCGTGTCTTTTTGCGCCGCAGTGGAGAGACCCGCAGCTTCTCT
>JALYTE010000386.1 GCA_030854435.1 Acidobacteriota bacterium
ACCGCCGCGCTCAAAAAATGCGCATTGCGAAAAGGCACGTATGTCACCGGGACATCGCTGCCGCGACGCTGCGAAGTTGCCTCGTCCACGTCGGCAATCGGGACTGGAATCGCAGGGTCCGTCAACGCCGAGCCTCCAATCCGCCGGAACAAGTCCGTCTTCAGCTCCAACAGCTCCTTCAACCCCACAACGCGGCCAACGTCGCGCGCCGACCGCAACTCACGCGCTTCGGCCCGCTGCCCATAACTGAAGTGCAGGCCGTAGCTGTCGTAGTCGCGCACGGCGAGCGTCGCGCAGACGGTCGAATCCATCCCACCCGAAAGGCACACCACCGCCTTCGGTCGCGTCATGCGGCGTCGTCCTCTTCAGGCCCGGTCGCATCCGCCGATTCCAGCAGGGTGCGCGCGTCGGCCTCGTCCTTACGGCTCACCAGCAGGCCCGTCCGCAGTGCCATCGGATACAGGTTGTTGGCGTTCTCTCCCTGGAGAAAACTCTCAATCCCCGCAGCGCTCAGCGCGCCCTGCGCCATCTGCGCCTCAGCGGGATCGAGAAACTTCCCCACCGTCACCATCTCCGAATTGTCGTCGTGAGCGTCCATAATCACATTTTTCACTTTGTCTTCCTCCGCGTACCTCCGCGATCCCTTTGCGTCCTCCGCGTTCGCTTTTGCTACTTCATCTCGATCGACTGCAAATGAAACGTAATCGTTCCCCAGAACAACCGTGCCTGAATCTGCACCGGAATATGCCGCGCGTCGTCTGTGTACCAAATCCAGATATGACCGCGATTCTTGACCACGCCCTCGTCGGCCAGCGGTTCGACTTTCAGAGTGTTGAACATACCTGCGGGCGTCTTGATCTCCTCTTTGCCCTCGATCTTCATGCCGACCGTGACCGTGCGCATGGAATCCGCCAACGGAAACCCCACTGTTTGGCCCACCACCATCGGCTGCGACTGGGCATAGAAAATCGCGGAAAGGGAATCGGTGACGCAGGCCGGAATGTTGGCTTCCTTCTGCGTCGCGGTGCCTTTTACGAGATTTCGCTCATGCTGAAACTGCTTGCCGCGCGCGTAGTCGAAGGTCAACTCGCTCGCGATCTTGCGGCGGCCTTCCTGAATCTGTTTGTTGAACCCGGTCGAGCAACCCGTCTTCGTATCGAACCCGGACTGAAACTTGTCTACAACCGCAAACAGCATATTCACGGCACCGCTCGAATCGGCGGTCGCGGAGACTTTCTCGACGTCCCCCGCCTGCTCCAGGTGGAAAACGGCGGTACCGGCGGTAAACACGCGCCAGTCCACCGTAAACGTCAGCGTCTCGCGCTGTGGATATTGAAAGCCGGGCTGCGGGGCAGCGAGCACTGGAATCGGCTTCTGGACCGTCTGAATGACCGGCTTGGGCGAAAATATCTGTGTTTTGGCGACTCCGCTGACGAGCAGGGAAGCGACCACAATCCAGCGTGCCGTCCGGCGTACAAAAATCCTCAAATCGTTGGCTCCTGTAATGTTGGACGGACTGGGCTGGCGAGAAGTTTATCGACCCCGAAACAAGAGCATCCGGGCGACCAGGACCGCATAAATCGCGGCCGCGCCCATACTTGCATTGTACTCGCGATGGTGCATGTACCGCTCCCGCGAGAACCGCCCCGGCTCGACGGCAAACCTCGCCGGGGTCAGCCTCGGCAGCAGCCTGGGAACGCGCCGCGCATAAGTTTCAAACTCCGTGAACGCGTCTCGCAGAAACGCCTCTTCGGACAAAATCGTCGGCATATAAATCGCCAGAAACATTCCCATCAGCAAAACGACAAGCCACCAACGCCCCGCAGCGACCGCAAAACCGAACGCAATGCCCATCGACCCCAGATACAGCGGGTTGCGCGTAAAGGCATACGGTCCGGTGACGGTAAGTTCAGCGTTCTTCTTCACATACCCGGACGCATAGCCGCGCAGCCAAAGCCCCGGAAGCACCAGCGCCAAGCTCCACACCAGCGTCCGCCAAGTCGGCGCCGCGAAGACCAGAAACACCGCCGCGACAACGAACCCAAGGGGGACCCGTATCCGCCGCGCTATCTTCTGCCAGGAACCCATCCCACCATTCTCTCAAACAACCCCGTCATTCCGAGCGGCGGGAATATGGGTGCCCCATGTCCGAATTCTCAGACATGGGCTTCAACACCGCCAACGCCGCCTCCATAACTTCCTCCACCTCGATCCGCGCCAAGCCATGATCGATCTCCGCGACTCGCTTGTGACTGGTCATCGACGAAGCATGACGCAGCACTCGACAAACTCCCGGCCCCCAGGGTCCATTCCGGGCCGGATCGGTCGGCCCATACAGGGCCACCAGCGGAACTTCCAGCGCCGCCGCTAAATGGGTCGGCCCGGAATCGCCTCCCACAAACAACGCCGCCCGCCGCAGCAGGGAAGTCAGTTCCGCAACTCCGCAAGCCACCGCCCGCGCGGCTCCGCCGCTCGCCGCAACCACCCGCGCCGCGACTGCATCCCCGGGAGCAGACGCATTCACCAGCGTCGCAACACCACTCTTCGCAAGCTCCACAGCCAGCGCGCCAAACCGCTCCGCCGACCACTGTTTCGCCCCCCAACCCGCCCGCGGAGCCATCACGCAGAAGCGCGTTCCCACCTCTCCTGCAAGCTGTTCTGCCCAGGCCTCGGCGGCCTCGTCCACCGGCAGCAGGCTCGGTGTCGCATCGAGCTTCAGCGGAACGCCCGTAGCCTCCCGCAGCAGCGCCAGCCCCTGCGAGACCACATGCACGCCCTCGCGCCCAATACGGATCCCGTAGAGCCGCTTGGCGGCGGCCTCGCGGGGGTCATTGTACCCGGCCAGTTGGCCCGCCTGCGCGAGCCTCCCAATCACCGCCGAGCGGATCGTCCCTTGCATGTCCACGCACAGGTCGTAATGCGCGGCGCGCAAATCTTTCCGCAGCGTGCGGATCGACCCAATTGTTCGCGGCGAAAGCGGCGAAGCTCCCCACTGCATCACCGGCGCGCGATAAATCGTGTTGACAATTGGCCCGCGTCCATCGCGATTGACCAACAGCGGCGCCCAGCGTTCATCGACCGCCCAGTCGATTCGCCACTCCGGCCGCGCCTTCCGCAACGTCGCCACAGCGGGCAACGCATGAAGCACGTCGCCCATCGCACCCACGCGCACGATCAGCACGTTCATGCCCGCGGCCCCTCGTTCCTGCCGATCGCTCCGCCTTCGTGCCCAGCGCCCATCATTCATGCCAACCGCTCCTCGAGGTCGCTCAAAACTTCGGCCGGATTCAAAAACTCGATCTCCAAAGCTACGACAACCAACGGCCTGAGCGTCGCCAACCGTTCGCGCATTTCGGCGGAGAGCTTCACGTCGTCTTTCTCGGTCGTGACAAAGCCGCTGCCGTTCAGGCCTTTCGCCACTTCAATGATGCGCTCGATGTCCGCCGTTGTATACGCATGATGATCGGCAAACGCGATCGTCTCGATGACGCCGCAGCCCGTATCGTGCAGCATCGCCGCGAAGCCTTCGGGCCGCGCGATCGCGCAGAAGGCAATGGGCCGAAGACCGGCGCTCAGCACGCCCAGCGGCTTCGGAAATCTCAACACCCTCTGCACGCTCCACACCGCTGTCCCCTCGCGCACCAACGTCCGCACACGCGGCATAATCCCCAGCCGTTCTGCTTGCCGCACAATGACGACATCGGCCCTCTTCAGAGCGCCCAACCCCTCCCGCAAATTCCCTGCGGGCAATAGCACATCATCGAGATCCTCAGCCGTCACCAGCACCGCATCCACGTTCCTCTTCAGTTGCCGATGCTGAAACCCGTCGTCGAGAAGATGCAAACTTCGCCCCGCCCTCAAACCCTCGCGTAAACCCTCTGCGTCCTCCGCGTTCGTCCTCTGCGTCCTCCGCGTTCGTTGTTGCTCTTGTTCCGCAAGTTCGCCAGCAGCAAACCGGTCCCCCCCGACCCAGACGGGAACATTCGCCGTCTTCGCAATCAACACCGGCTCATCGCCAAACCGCTTGGCTGCGCTGTTGTCGTTGCTTTTGCTGTTGCCGTTGCTGTTGTCGTTGTCCTTGCTTTTCTTTCTGTCATTCACGCAGGGAACCTGCTTCTGGTCAGCCTCGCCAACCCTCTCCACCCCCGCCCCTTCGCGTCCATACCCGCGCGACAACACATCCACCTCCCAGCCCTTCGCGACCAGCAACTTCGCCAGCGCAATCACCACCGGAGTCTTCCCCGCGCCGCCCGCCGAAAAACTCCCCACACTCACGACCGGCCATCGTAACTCTCGCACTTTCAAAAACCCCATCGCCCGCAGCCCATCCTTTATCGTCAACGCCGCTGCATAGATCGGCACCAACGGCCACGCCCACCACCGTTGCGCTCTCACTGCGAAACTCCCCCGCGAACCATCTCCAGCACCGCCGCGACCGCGCGCGCCGTCGCCCCCTGCTGCTGCTCGAAAACCCGCCGCCCGCGCTCTCCCATCGCCCGCGCTGCTTCGCGATCCGTCAGCAGTTGCATCAATGCGATTTCCAACTCTGCTTCGTCCTTCACAATACGAATCCCATCTGCGTCGATCATTTCCCGAACAATCTCGCGAAAGTTTTCATAGGAAGGCCCAATCACCACGGGTACCCCGAACTGCGCTGGCTCCAGAGGATTATGTCCGCCGCGCTTGATTAGCGACCCGCCTACAAATGCCACGTCGGCAATTCCATATACCGCTGCCAAGTCGCCGATCGTGTCCAGCAGAACGACCTGCCCGCCTTCGAGATTGGCCTCATCCATACCTCGAATCATGCTGGCCGAGTCGTACCAAAGCCCATATTCGCGAGATAGCTTCAGGACGTTTTCAAATCGTTCCTGATGGCGCGGTGCCAAGATCATCAACGCAGTGGGCTGCATCTCTAAGACCCGCTTCCATGTGCCGAGCACCAACGACTCCTCGCCATCTACCGCACTCCCCGCCACCACAATCGTCCTTCCAGCCGCCGCCTCGCGAATCAACTCTGCAACCCTGTTTCGCTGAGATGCACGCACGTCATATTTCAAATTTCCCCCCACCCTCACCGCCACCGCGTCCGCTCCCATCGCCACCAGCCTTCGCGCGTCCTCCTCGCTCTGCGCCAGCCAGAGAGACGCCCGGCGCAACACCCGCGACCAAATCCAACGCACCTTCAACGCGCGGGTAAACGACCGGTCGCTCACCCGCGCATTGACGACGATCACCGGCACCCCGGCCTTGCGGCACTCATGCATCATGCGGGGCCACACTTCGCTCTCGATCAGCACTACGACCCCCGGCTTCAACACCCGCATATACGCCCGCACCGCGAACGCGAAATCGAGCGGCATATAGAAGACGCGCTCCGCCCCAAACCTCTCCCGCGCCAGCTTCTGCCCGGTCGCGGTCGTGGTCGAAACATAGACAATCCAGCCCTCGCCCAACGCTTCGCCCAATTCGGCTACAAGGCGTGAAGCGGCCAGCACCTCGCCCACGCTCACGGCATGGATCCAAGCCACGCGGCGGCCCGCCAAATCGCACGCAAGCGTTGCCGGAACGCGCCCAAACCTCTCCGCAAGCCCCGCCGGGAACCGCCGCGCCAGCGCCATCGGAACGATGTAGCGCAGCGTCCACGCCGCCAAACCCAGCGTCAGCGCGAAGCTGTAGAGCAGCATCACCACGTTCCGCGCCGCGCTTTCTTTCCATCCTGCATATCGTCAGAGCATAATCGAAGCTATGCGTCGTCTCCTCCTCACGCTCGCTATGACACTTCCGCTCGCGGCCCCGGCGCAGGCGGAAAAACCGCGCAAACCCAAGCCCGCGCTCACTGCGGCGGAGTATCCGCTGCACGAGACGCACGATAAAGTCACCATTGCCGCCGAGCCCGGCGACACCAAAGAGACCGAGCCCAACACCCGTCTCGACTACGCCCACCACGGCTTCATGCCCTTTCGCGTCATCGTCACCAACGACTCCGACGCCGCCGTCTCGCTCGACGACGCGCGCATCAAGTTCATCAGCTCCGACGACCATGTCGTCCAGGCGGCCGACGACGACGAACTTCAGCGCCGCCTGTTCTCGCGCAAGTACGTCTCCGACTCGCACATTCCCATGCCCGCGCCGTTTCCGTCGATCCCCATCCACCACAAACCAGTGGACAAACAAATCCTGCTCGACGCCGCCGACTTCGGCTTCCCGACCACCACCGTCGCGCCGCACGCCACGGTCTCGGGCTACCTCTACTACGACACCCGCGACCTCGACGACCCTGTCCTCGACCACGCCACGCTCGAAGTCCGCAAGGTCCGCATCGCCTCCAGCAACAAGGAACTCGACAGTTTCGAAATCGCGCTGAAATCAACGCCCATTGCCCCAAAGTCGGGTGGCCCATCTACTTCGGGTGGCTCATCTTCGGTGACGGGCCCATCGTCGCCTAAGGCGGGTTCCGCGCCGAAAGACTGACTGCGCAACGCCTCTGGCGACTTACGCGGTCGGCGCGATACACTTGCTGCCATGCGATTTCGTTCCCTTCTTCTTTCCGCTGTCTTCGCGTGTCCTTTGCTGGCCAGCGCTCAGAATGGGACACCAACCGTCGCTGAAGCGCGCGCCTTTCTCGACAGCGCCAACGCCGAACTCCTGACGCTGACCACGCGTTCGCAGCGCGCCGACTGGGTGGGAGAAACCCACATCACCGACGACACCGAGGCGCTCGACGCGCTCATCAACGAGCAGACGGCGACGCGCATTTTAGCTCTTGTGGCGGAGTCGCACCGTTTCGACAAGCTCGAC
>JALYTE010000388.1 GCA_030854435.1 Acidobacteriota bacterium
GGGTCGGTTGGGGCGGAGCCGGTTGCGGTGAAGAAACCGGTGCGGGCAAAAGCGGTTGTGAAGAAGACTGCGGCGAGTCCCGCGAAAAAGAGTCCCGCGAAAAAGAGTCCAACGAAGAAATTTGCGAAGAAGTAAGTGCGCGCGCCAACGGTCGAAAGGTTCCTCAGGGGCTAAAGCCCGCATTTGTGTGGTGTTTATTGTCACGGCTGAAGCCGTGACCTACCATTGCGCGGTGTGGCGGTGACGGCGGCGACAAGAGCACGCCGCTCTGCTAGAACTTTCATATGGGACTTGATGCTGGAGTGGGGTTTTCGTTGGCGGGGAAAGTGGCGCTGGTGACGGGTGGGTCGCGCGGGATTGGAGCGGCGACCGTGCGGTTGCTGCGGCGCGCGGGGGCGCGGGTGGTGTTCAGCTATCGGACGGAAGAGCGTCGGGCCGCGGAGTTGGTGGCCGAGTGTGGCGGCGAGGATTTGTGCAAGGCGGTGCGGCAGGAGTTGGCGAGCGCGGAGGATGGGCAGGCGCTCGTGGCGGCTGCGAAGGCGGTGTTTGGGCGCATCGATTGCCTGATTGTGAATCATGGGGTGTGGCCGCCGCATGAGCAGTCGATTGCGACGATGAGTGCGGCGCAGTGGCGGGGGACGTTGGGTGTCAATCTGGAGAGTGTTTTTGGGTTGGTGCAGGCGGGGGTCGCGGTGATGCTGGGTCAGGAAACCGGGAGTGGGACTCCGTTGAACTCGCCGGAAGAATCCCATGTCCGAAAATCCGGACATGGGGCACCCCGCACAGTGGGTGGGGATGAGGCGCGAGGGCATGTGGTGTTGGTGGCGAGTACGGCGGCGCAGCGCGGGGAGGCGTTTCATGCGGACTATGCGGCCAGCAAGGGCGCGCTGCTTTCGTTGACCAAGAGTTTGTCGAGCGAATTGGCGCCGCAGGGGATACTTTGCAACTGCGTGGCGCCAGGGTGGGTGCGGACGGAGATGTCGGCGGGAACGCTTTCCAATCCTGAAGCGTCCAAGAAAGCATTGGGCTTGATTCCGCTGGGAAGACCGGCGGAGCCTGAGGAGATTGCCGGGCCGATCGTTTTTCTGTGTACGCCGTGGGCTGGGTTTATTTCAGGCGAGGTGTTCAATGTGAATGGCGGGGCGGTGCTGGTGGGTTGAAAAAGGCAAGAGCCTTGACGCCAAGTTCGGGAAGTTAGCAAAGTTTCGCGAAGGGGATGGAATGAGAGTTTGGTGCGTGGCGGTGTTGGGTGTGGTGATGTCGGCAGCGGCCACGCACGCACACGGGCAGGCTTCGGCGATACCGAGCGCAGCGCCGACGGTGAGTGGAGACGCCGACGTTCATGGGCGGCAAGTGCTGGCGCAGATGGTGGAGGCGTTGGGTGGACAGGCGTGGCGAGGGCGCCGCAATTGGAAGTCGAGCGGAAACTTCGGCGTATTTTACAAAGGCCAGCCGCAAGATGCCGCGCTGAAGTTTGAAGAGTTCCACCGGACCGAACCGTATGCGACACGCTTTGTGGCGATCACGCATATTGGCAGCAATGTGGGCGCGCTGTTGGGAATCCCTGTCGGCAAGGACCACAGCGACATTGTGGAGTTGCGGACCGGCGAGAACGCGTACGAGATCACGTACCGCGGCAAGCATGAGCTTCCGAAAGACATTGTGACGGAACAGCAGCGGCAGCGCGCGCATTCACTGGACGCAGCGATGGGTTGGCTGAAGGAGCCGGGAACAGGGGTATTTTATGAAGGGATGGCAACGGTGGCGAGGCGGCAGGCGGAGCGCGTGTCGGTGACGAATGCGGCCAACGATAGCGTGACCTTCGAGATCGATGCCAACACTCACCTGCCTGTCAGCCGCGAGTTCCGCTATCGCGACGCGGTGTTCAAAGACTTCGATGTAGACCGCGAGGAGTATGACAATTACCAGATGCGCGATGGCGTGATGACGCCGTTTACGGTGACACGGTACAAGAACGGCGACATGGTAGGGCAGAGGTTCCTGGTCGATATTCGCTACAACGTAGCGCTGGCACCCGCGCTGTTCGATCCGGATGTGCCGCTGAGCGGCAAGCCGCCGAAAAGGTAAACGGAAGCTTTGATGGAAGTCCTTCGGCATTCCCTCCAGGGCTAAAGCCCATCGCATTTTCGGGCTGTTTACCGCGGGCTGAAGCCCGCTGCTACTCCGGCGAGAGCAAACAGTCGCACTTGTTCAGAGATTTCTAAACAGGGACGAAGGCGAGTGAGCGCGGTGGTATTCTGGGCGCTCGATATGAGCGAGAATCCTGCATCCCCGGCGAGCGAAATCCCAGAAGCGGCACCGAAGACGACGATGGACATCGTGGAAATTATGGCGGTGCTTCCGCATCGGTATCCGTTTCTGCTGATCGATCGCGTGATTGAGATGGAGCGCAAGGTGCGCATCGTAGCGATCAAGAATGTGACGGTGAACGAGCCGCATTTTACGGGGCACTTTCCGGATTATCCGATTATGCCGGGCGTGTTGACCATCGAAGCGATGGCGCAGGCGGGCGGGGCGTTGTTGCTGACCGAGTTCTCG
>JALYTE010000403.1 GCA_030854435.1 Acidobacteriota bacterium
TGGAGCACGAGCGCTTCAAGGCCGCCGCGCAGATGCTGATGCAGAAGCAGCAGATCGAAGAGGCGACGTGGTCGCAATCCGGGATGAAGGGCTTTCTACAGGATGAAGGGCTGGAATCGAGTGAAGCCGAACGCGAGATCGCCGCCGATACGGTGGATCTGGTGCGCGTGTTTCAGGACATTCTGAACCGCCTGCGCGAGCGCCCGGTACACAATATCGACGAGGAGTCCGTGACGGTCGGCCAGATGATCGACTATCTGAAACGGCGGTTGCTGATGGAAGACCGCCCCGTGAGCCTGCGTCGCCTGCTGCACAATACGCGCTCCGAGCGGGCGCTGATTTGCACGTTTCTGGCGATGTTGGAACTGGTGCGTTTGCAGGCGATTTTGTTGCGTCAGGCGACGGAGTTTGGAGACATTCTGGTGAAGAAGACCGAGCACTTCGAGCAGGTGTTCGCGGATCAGGCCGCGGTGCGAGACGACTGGGGTTAGCCGATTCACGTATTTTTCGGGGGTCCAGGCATCGAACCCATTGCACTCTCTCCATCGGGATGCGTATCCTGCGGGGGTGCCTGCCCAACTCGCGACGCCCCGGCCGCGCAAACGCGTCCACCCATTGACAGGCCAATACCGTTTTCCCGTTGACAACGGCTTGGTCCATTACCGCCGGTCCAGCAAAGGCTTTAAACAACATTTATGGCAACGATTACCGCGCCAAGCCCCAAGCCGGCAGGCACACTTTTCGACCGCAAGCCGAGGTCCCCAAAGTATCGGCGGACTCGCATCGTCATCTTCTCGGTCATTCTGTTGGTCGGCGTCATTTATGTTTTGACGAAGCTGGTTTCCGACCTCTCGACTACCCATGCGTCGACGATCTTTCCGTACATGCTGTTGGGTCTGGCGCTGTTGATCGCGTTGGGGTTTGAGTTCGTCAACGGTTTTCACGACACGGCCAACGCCGTTGCCAGTGTTATCTACACGCATTCGCTCGACCCGCATGTCGCGGTGATCTGGTCTGGAATCTGGAACTTCCTCGGCGTTCTGACCAGCTCCGGCGCGGTGGCGTTCGCGATCGTGTCGCTGCTTCCCATCGAGCTGATTCTCAAGGTTTCGCACGGCTCCGGATTTTCGATGGTCTTCGCGCTGTTGGTCGCGGCGATCCTGTGGAACCTGTTGACGTGGGCGCGCGGCCTGCCGGCGTCGAGTTCGCACACGATGATCGGCTCGATCCTGGGCGTGGGCATCGCCAACCAGTTGATGCACCCGGGTTCGCTCACCTCCGGCATCGACTGGTCGGAGTTGGTCAAGATCGGCAAGGCGCTTTTTTTCTCGCCGCTGGTGGGGTTCACCGGGGCATTCTTGTTGCTGTGGGTCATGAAGAAATACATCACCGACCCTGAGTTGTATCGAGCGCCGGTCGACGACCAACCGCCGCCTTTCTGGATACGATGTCTGTTGATTTGCACGTGCTCGGGCGTGAGCTTCGCGCATGGATCCAACGATGGGCAAAAAGGGATGGGGCTGGTCATGCTTATTCTGGTTGGCACTGTGCCGACGGCCTACGCGCTGAATCACACGGTGGGGCCCGACCAGCTTTTCGATTTCGTCGCGGTTTCGCAGCAGGTGAGCGACACTCTGGGGCACTATATCCGGCCCAGCGCGACACTGCCCGGGCCGGCGGGCATGAATTCGAGTACGACGCCGACGGCCTCCGCCGCGGAGCTTGAACACTTCATTTCGACGCGGCAATACAGCTCCGATACCACGCTCGCGCTGCGCGGCATGGTGGACAAGATACGGGCTGAAGCGGAGTTTTCCGGCTCGCTGGGAAACGTGCCGCCGGACGATCAGACCAACGTCCGCAACCAGATGTACCTGGTCTCCGAGACGCTGGGGCTGCTGGAGAAATTCGGGCCTGCCGGTGGATTGCATCTTGCGTCCGCCGATGCGCCCATTCTCAAGAACTATCGCGACAAGCTGGACCGTTCGACGAAGTACATCCCCACTTGGGTGAAGGTGGCGGTGGCGCTCGCGCTGGGGTTTGGAACGATGTTCGGTTGGCGGCGCATCGTCGTCACCGTCGGGGAGAAGATCGGTGGTAAGCATCTGACGTATGCCCAGGGTGCGTGCTCGGACATTGTCTCGATGCTGACGATTCTGAGCGCGACCCAGTTCGGTCTGCCCGTATCGACGACGCACGTGGTGAGTTCAGGCGTCGCGGGCACGATGACGGCCAACGGCAGCGGGTTGCAGTTCCGCACCATTCGCAACATCGCGCTGGCGTGGTTACTCACGCTGCCGACGGCGGCGTTGCTTTCAGGGTCGCTGTTTTGGTTGTTCAATCGGATCACGCGGTAGAGGGAAGGCCTGTGCAAGACCTTCGGTGTACCCTCCGAGGCTAAAGCCCATCGCGTTTTTGTGCCATTACCGCGGGCTGAAGCCCGCTGCTACTCCGGCGAGGACCAGTGATTGGTACACTCAAGCCTGCGCCCATGAGCTTAAAAGCAAAGATCGAAGCCGTTATTTATGCGTCCGAAGAACCGGTGACGCTGGCTCAGCTAGTCGGCCTGCTGGGCGAAGAGGGGCAGGCCGAGCTGAATGGCCTGCGCTCACAGCAGATTTCGCTTGCCCTGAATGAAGGCCATGAGCCGGACTTCGAGGCGGGCGATCAAGATGTTTTGAACGCGGAAATTCCGCGGCCGGAGATGGAAACCGGCGATACGCTTGCCACATCCGATGCGATGGAAAACAGCGTGGAAGGCGAAAAGAAGCTCGCCCGCGAGGCCGCTCAGGAAATCAAGACACGCGGGCGCGGATTGCGCGAACACTTCCGTTCGCTGCTGCAAGAACTCATTGCCGACTATGCGGGCGAAGATCGTGGACTTGAGATTCGGGAGGTCGCCGGAGGCTATCGCCTGGCGACCAAGCCGGAGTACCACGACGCCGTGCGCGGCTTTGTAAAGTCGCTGAAGCCGCCGTTGAAGCTGACTCTACAGGCGCTCGAAACGCTGGCGGTCGTTGCTTACAAACAGCCCGTGACCGCGCCTGAGATTTCGGAGATTCGCGGCGTCGATTCAGGCGGCGTGCTGGGCGGCCTGATGGCGCGCAAACTGGTGACGACGGCCGGGCGCAAGCAGGTGATTGGAAGGCCGATTCTCTACAAGACGACGAAGGATTTTCTGGTGCGCTTCGGGCTGAAAGACGTGAGCGAGCTTCCCAGCATCGAAGAGTTTGAGAAGATGGCCGGCGAACTCGCGGACATCGATCCTTTGATCGATTTGATCGATCCGGTGCAGGAGGAGATTGCGATGGAAGATTTGCAGGAAGGCGAAGACAGGGACGCGTCGCCCAGAATCGACGAAATCAACGCCGCGCCCGAGGCCGCGCCCTCGTTGCACGGGTCGGCGGAAGAGATGATCGAGGACAAGGGGGCGGGTCCCGATGGGAAAGGGCGCGAGCACTTAGATCCGCACGATGTAGAGCCGATGGCGGACGTTCATGAGCCGCAGGCTGATGGCGACAGTTCGCCCACGGACGAGGAAGAAGATGAAGGGCCGGATGGAGAACGGAAGAGAGACGCGGGGGCTTGAGCGATGCGAAATTACACTGAACCGGCCGACTCTCCCGAAGACGACGAACCGGATACGATCGCGACTCCTGAGGGTGACAATGAGGGCTTGCCTGGACAGCCGCTCGCGCCTTCGGATGTAGAGATCGAGGGGCCGCGCGGCGATGAGCCGCACTCGTCGCAGCCGTTTCGCGACGCGCTGGAGTAGAACGCGTTTCAGCTACGGAGAGACGCCTCGTTAGAGAATTGGCGGCGCAGTGGAACCCATGTCCGAAAATCCGGACATGGGGTCCCCCGCATTCTGGTTTGACCAGCCTTGCGTCGTTGTTTGACCGATGGGGACACGCATCTTTGCCGCTCGGTATTTTAGTTTTGCGGAGGCGTTGTGGACGAGGTGGCTTTGTGGGACTCCGTCTCGGTGTGAGTTCGGCCGTCCGGAGTTGTGGTCGTTTCGCTGTGCGATGCGCTGTGCTCGCCGCTGGTTGCGGGAGCGTCGGCGCTGTACGGAGTGGTGCGGGTGGTCGCCGTGCGGGTCTTGCGGTGTGTTCTTGTGATTTGCGTTCCGTCCGGCGTGGTGGTCGTCGCGGTGTGCTGCTCGGTGCTCTTCTGATGGGTCGCGGAAACAGGTTGGCCGTCAGGCGTCACGGTCTGTTCCGTCTTGGTGTGACTCTCGGTGGACGAGTTGGAGGTGGTTCCGGTTTGCTGCGCGTAAGCTCCGGCGGTCAGAAGGGCCAATGAAAAAGCGGTCGCTGCAATAGGGCGGAAAAATCGCATGTGTATCTCCTGCTATGGTTCATGTCAAACACGGATTTCGCGCCTGACGCTTGGGACACGGCGTTTTGAAGCAGCTTGCCGGGCCCGAATTTAAAAGTTTGCTTCGCGGCAAATGGGTTGGATGCAGCGGGAGAGGCCGGGGGCCACGGAGGGGAGATAATGAGAGGATGAAGCCGGACTCGAAGGACACACCCGTTGGCGACCGCCTGCAAAAAATTCTTGCGCAGGCGGGTATCGCGTCGCGCCGCGCCGCAGAGACGATCATCCTCGAAGGCCGCGTGCAGGTGAACGGCAAGGTGGTGACCGAACTGGGGACAAAGGCCGACCTCGACCGCGACCACATCCGCGTGGACGGCAAGCTGTTGCAGGGGCGCGAGGCGCAGCGCTACTTCATGGTCAACAAGCCGCGCGGCTACGTGACCACGCTCGACGACCCCGAGAAACGGCCTACGGTGATGCAGCTTCTGGGGCAGGACGCGCAACGGAAATCAGTGGGCGAACACAGCAGGATGCCGCGACTTTATCCCGTAGGCCGTCTCGACTATCTGAGCGAGGGCCTGCTGCTGATGACCAACGACGGCGATCTGGCCAACAATCTCTCGAAGGCTTCGGCGGGCGTGTTGAAGACGTATCTGGTGAAGGTTTCCGGCGCGCCGACGGCGGAGGCGATCGACAACCTGCGTCGCGGCATCATGATCGACCGCGGGCGGCTGAACGAAATTCGCGCGGGACGGCGCGATCGCGTGCTGACGCAGCCCGCGAAGATCGAGCAGGTCAGGCGCGGAGAGAATCCGTGGTTTGAAGTCACCCTGACCGAAGGCCGCAATCGTCAGCTTCGCAAAATGTTTGAAGAGATCGGGCATCATGTCGAAAAGATCCGGCGCATCGGTTATGGGGCGTTGGTGCTGGACGTTCCGCCGGGCGGCTTTCGCGAGCTGACGCAAGGGGAAGTGCAGGCGCTCAATCGCGCGGCGGCGGGCAAGAAGGTCGAGCGTAGGAAGACGTTGCCGGAGGCCGCGCAACTCAAGAAGCCTGTGCCGCCGCGGAGGCGCGGCTTCAAGAAGCCCGCGCGCAAAAGGGCCTAGCGGGCAACCAATCAAGACTGTCGCGAAATAAATCGGGGCCACAGGAAGGCCTTTGGCACAACTCTTTGCGCTTATCGACGCTCTCAATTCCAGCGAGGTATTTCATGCGTGGACTCAAGGTCGTTCTTATCGCAATTTTTGCGGTCGTTCTTTTAGGCGTCGCTCCGGCGTCGCGCGCGCAGATTTCGATTGGCGTCGGTATCGGCGCTGAACCGGTCTGTTCGTATGGATATTATGGCTACTCTCCGTATCGTTGCGCGCCCTATGGGTATTACGGTCCCGAGTGGTTCAACAATGGTGCCTTTATCGGCGCGGGACGCTGGCATCGCGGCGGCCGTTTCTATGGCCATGTGAATCGCAGCTATGACCCGCGTTTTGGTTATCGCGGCGCATTTCCTGCTCGCGGCGGGCACTTCGACGGGCGCGACTTCCACGAGTTTCACGGCAGCCGCTGGAGCGATGAGCGGGGGCGATACCACACCGACCGCGACCACGGTCGCTATGCGGGCCACGACAAGGGCCACGACAAGGACCACCACTAAAGGCAGAGTCGCTGGCCTGATGAAGAGGCTTTGTTTATAGCGCCGCCGAACCGAAATTGTCGGTCCCGGCGGCGTTCGTCGTTCTCTAACGCCGCTGACCCGCACCTTGCTGAGAGGCGTTGCACACGACAGTTTCGCCCGGCCCTGCTACCGTTGACTGAAGCATGATTTCGCAACGCCCACTATTCACGGAACAACCGATGCTCTCACCGAAGAACGCCGAGGCATCGCAATCGTCACCTGCGCCGGTCTGGCTGCAGCGCATGAGCCTGATCGTGCTGGTGCTCTTCTGCCTGTACATTGGCGCGATCGTTACGGTGCTGCCGTGGCTGCCGCGCTTTTGGGACAACAATGCGTGGCTGGTCGCGCATCCGGCGATCCATGCGCTGGTGCGGCAGGGATGGGTGCGCGGAATCTTTAGCGGGCTGGGATTGCTGGACATCTGGGTCGGCGTGAGCGAGGCGATCCACTACCGCGACTTTCGGTCGTAGCCGAACTGTTTTCTTCGCCCGTTCGCGATATGCTGGGCCAGTGATGATGTCACTTTATAGGCAGTTTGCTGCGGGGCTTTTGCTGACAATCGCGTTTGCGCCCGCAATCCGATCGTCAAGCGCGAAAACAGCTACGCTTCACAACGGCGATTCTTTCAGCGCAACTGGAACGATCAAGGCACGCTACACGGGGTGGGACTCGCGACTTGTGGTACGAACAGCCTCCGCCTACTTCGCCGACCTCAGCGATGAAGGTGTATCG
>JALYTE010000460.1 GCA_030854435.1 Acidobacteriota bacterium
TGCCGCCGCAAGCATGGCCACGGCAAGCATGGCCAGACCGCCCAGGATGAGTTGAAAGTAGCGCTTCATCGCGTTTCCAGAATACAGCGTCGGTGCATGCGGTAAAGATTCTCTGTACAAAGTCGGCCGGCTGGCCGTCCGGGGCTAAAGCCCATCACATTTCGTGCTATTTACCGCGGGCTGAAGCCCGCTGCTACTCCGGTAGAACGAGCTCCCGTACACAATTAGAACGAGCATCCGTACATCATCGGACCTTTTCTAGCGGCGGTTGTCGGTGGCGGGTTCGGGGTGGATGAGGACGCGGCTGACCGTGGGGTGGGAGGCGCGAAAGTCGCTTTCCAGCTCGCTGATGATGGCGTGGACGCGCTCCATGGGGAGGTCGTCGGGCAGCGTGCAGTGACAGCGGATGTGGATGCCGTAGTCGTGGTCGGAGCGCGTGGTGAGAATGTCGTGGATGTCGACGATCTCGGGGAACTTGCGCGCGGCCTGGCGCAAGGCCGCCTGGAGCGCGCCGGTGTCGCGGTCGGCTTCGGCGGTATGGGCGATGGTGGCAGGCTCGCTCTCGATGTGGGTGAGGACGGAGGAGACTTCCGGGATGTCGCGGCGCATCTCCGCTTCGAGCGCGGTGACGATGTTGTGGGCCTCGCGCAGCGGCATGCGCTCGTCGACTTCGAGGTGCTGCTCGACGTGGAGCGCGCCGTCGTATTGCTGCACGCTGACGTCGTGGATGGCGAGGTTGGAGCGCGCGGCGGCGGCGCGGATGCGGTCGAAGATGGTCTCGCGCAGTGAGGCCATCGGAACGGTGTGGATGACGACATCTGCGTTGGGGAGGCGCGCTTGCACGGCGGCGGTCGCGTCGGAGGTGATCTGCTCGGAGCGTTGAAACGTCACCGTGCGCGGAATGCCGAGGGTGAGGTCGACGAAGTAGTTGGAACCGGAGCGGCGGACGCGCACGCGGTCGACGGAGAGAATGTCGGCGGTGTTTTCGAGATCGCGGACGAGGTCGCTGCGGATTTTGGCGCGGACCTCGGGAGGTGTGGCGTCGAGCAGGGAATCGACGGTGTTGTGGGCGAGCTTCCAGGTGACGCTAACGATGACCGCAGCGACGGCGAGCGCGGCCACGGGGTCGGCGTATTCGAGCAGGCGGATGTGCAGGCGTTCGCCTGCGAAGGCTGCCAGCAGTCCGATCAGCACGGCGGTGGAGGACCAGATATCGGTGCCGAAGTGGACGGCGTCGGCGGCGAGCGCGTCGCTGCGTTGGGCTTCTGCGACCCGCTTGAGATTGCGGCTGCGGGCGAAGTCTACCGCGATGGAAAGTAGCAGGACGATGAATGGCCAGATCGACCATTTGAGGTCGAGATGGCGGTGATACATGATGCGGCGGACGGCCTCGAACGCGATCCAAATGCAGGAGCCGAGCATGAGGAGGATTTCTACGGCGGCGGAGAGGCTTTCGAGTTTTCCGTGGCCGTAGTTGTGCTGCTCGTCGGCGGGGCGGTCGGAGATGCGCACCGTGAACAGCGTGATGGCGGCGGCGATGAGGTCGATCGCGGAGTGCGCGGCTTCGGACAACATTCCGAGCGAGCCGGTGAGCAGGCCGGTGAGGAACTTGAGCAGCGTGATGGCCGCCGCGGCCAGAACGGAAGAGAGCGCGGCGGAGCGCTTGGCGTCGCTACGGTGTTGCCGTTCCGCCGTCGTTTCGCCGCTCATGGGATGAGGATACATGGGTGGTCATGTACGGTTGGGTACCCCCCTCCCGCCTCTTTTGTGCAAAGTCTGGAGAACATTGGGGTTAGGTTCGGACTTCAGATGTTCGGCGAGGCGGTCTGGATGTCAAAAAAGCTAAAGCCCGGCGTGTGCCGGGCCATGCGTGGTGCTCTGATCCAATTGTAACCGCCGTGTCAAGCGTAGGATCGGCGGCAGCGCGGGTCAAGGAGGCAAGGACCACTGGTGGGCACCTATGGGCCGGGCTTCAGCCCTTGAGTCAACTCAATGGCTACGAGACCCAGGGCGTTGCCCTGGGCTGGTATGGCGCGCGCCGTTGGCGCTTTCTGCCGGGCCTGACCGGTCGCAAGATAGCCGGGTCTGACCGGTCGCAAGATATTGGCTGTGGTTCCTGGAAGGGCTGGTCTACTTGGGTGCCCATTGCTCGTCGGCACTGGGGCCGTAGAGGGCGGGGACGGGGAGGTCGTTGAGGCGGAGGTAGACGCCGAGTTGGGCGGTGTGGTGGATGAGGTGGTCGAAGAACATGATGCGGAAAGATTTTGAGCGGGGTTGGTGCGAGATGAGTTGCTCGCCGAAGCTGAATTTCCAGAGTTTGGACATGTGCTCGTCGCTGGCGGCGGCGAGGGCGGCGCGGCATTTGGCGGCGGATTCGTCGAGGCGGGCGAGGGCGGTCTCGCGAGTGGTGAAGGTAAGGTCGGATTGCGGGCGTTTGGAGTCGGCCATATTCATGCTGTCGTCTTCGAGGATGTAGAGGCCGAAGAGCGGCAGAGTGGCGCAGTGCATGGCGAGCTTGCCGAGCTTCATGGATTTTTCGTGGGGGGCATAGTCGGGTTTGTCGGGGACGCGCTCGATGGTGCGGCGGGTGTTGGAGATTTCGGTGTCGAAGTCTTGGAGAAGGATTTCAGCGATGGTCATGGGAGTGTCCTTTGGGGTTTGTGGGAGCTGCGAGCAAAAAGCAGGTCCTTCGCTGCGCTCAGGATGACAATTCTAAATTGTGGGGTGACGCTCAGGATGACAATTCTAAATTGCGGGGTGACGCTCAGAATGACAATTCTAAATTGTGGGTTGACGCTCAGGATGACAATTCTTGCATATTAGGCAGGATTAGATGCCGGTGATGTTGAAGCCGCAATCGACGTAGGTGACTTCGCCGGTGATGGCGCTGGCGAGGTCGGAGGAGAGGAAGAGGGCGGCGTTGCCGACTTCGGCCTGGTCGATGTTGCGGTGCAGCGGGGCGCGCTCCGTGACCTTGTCGAGGATGGTGGCGAAGTCGCCGATTCCGCGGGCGGCGAGGGTTTTGATGGGGCCGGCGGAGAT
>JALYTE010000469.1 GCA_030854435.1 Acidobacteriota bacterium
CGTGATCGCCTGTTCCTTTCCGGTGCCCTTGTCCTTTGCCTTCACGGTGACGATGCCGTTGGCGTCGATGTCAAAGGTGACCTCGATCTGCGGCACGCCACGGGGCGCGGGCGGGATGCTGTCGAGGCCGAACTTCCCGAGCATCCGGTTGTCGGAGGCCATGGGGCGCTCGCCCTGATACACCTTCACCTCGACCGAGCTCTGGTTGTCGGCCGCCGTCGAGAACGTCTCCGACTTCTTGGTCGGAATGGTCGTATTGCGCGCGATCATTCCCGTGGCAACTCCGCCCATCGTCTCAATGCTCAGCGTAAGAGGAGTTACATCGAGTAGCAGAAGATCCTTCACTTCGCCGCCCAGCACGCCCGCCTGCACCGCCGCGCCAATCGCCACAACCTCATCCGGGTTCACGCCCTTGTGCGGCTCCTTGCCGAACAAGTCCTTCACCAGTTGCTGGATCTTCGGCATACGCGTCTGCCCGCCGACCAGCACCACCTCGTCGATCTTCGACGCATCGATACCCGCGTCTTTCAACGCCTGCTTGCACGGCCCAACCGACTTCTGTAGCAGGTCGTCGACGAGACTCTCCAGCTTCGCGCGCGAAAGTGTCCGCACCAGATGCTTCGGCCCGCTCGCATCGGCGGTCACGAACGGCAGATTGATCTCCGACTCCTGTGCCGTCGACAACTCGATCTTGGCCTTCTCCGCCGCGTCCTTCAGACGCTGCAAAGCCATCTCGTTGCCCTTGGCGCGCAGGTCAAGCCCTGTCTCCGACTTGAACTCTGAGATCAGCCACTCCACAATCCGCTCGTCTAGATTGTCGCCGCCCAGGTGCGTGTCGCCGTTGGTCGACTTCACTTCGATCACGCCGTCGCCGACTTCGAGAATGGACACGTCGAACGTTCCGCCGCCAAAGTCGTACACGGCAATCGTCTCGTCCTTTTTCTTGTCGAGCCCGTAAGCCAGCGCCGCCGCCGTCGGCTCATTCACAATGCGCTTGACGTCGAGGCCGGCAATCTTGCCAGCGTCTTTGGTCGCCTGCCGCTGTGCGTCGTTGAAGTACGCCGGGACCGTAATCACCGCCTCGGTCACGCTCGTACCCAAATAGTCTTCCGCCGCCTTTTTAAGCTTCTGCAAAATCATCGCCGACACTTCAGGTGCCGTAAACTCCTTGCCCTGCGCCACGATGGCCACATTGTCGCCCTTGGCCACAACTTTGTACGGCACCATCTTCATCTCGTCGCCGACTTCGTTCAGCCTGCGGCCCATGAAGCGCTTAATCGAGTAAACCGTGTTTTCCGGGTTGGTAATCGCCTGGCGCTTGGCCACCTGACCCACCAACCGCTCGCCGCTCTTGGTAAATGCCACAATCGACGGCGTGGTACGCCCGCCCTCTTCATTGGGAATCACCTTCGGCTCTCCGCCTTCCATCACCGCCACGCAGCTATTGGTCGTCCCCAAATCGATACCGATAATTTTTGCCATAATTGCTCCCTGTTCCTAAGGCCGCAGCCTGAAATTCCCACTTCACGAGTGTCGCATGTGAGTGACTTACTGTCAAGATATATGATGCAGAACATCACCCTAAAGTTTCCCAGTCCGACAATAATCACCTGCACAGCGCCCTTTGCGTCGCCCATTTGACCGTTCTTCCGGCCGAGACGCGCTAAGATGCATACTGCTGCACTGCCACGTTTCTGCATTGGAGGCACCCGGTTTGAGTCTTACGTTGAAGCCACGACACAGCGTTCGCGCCAAAATTTCAGCCGTGGGGGCCTACGTTCCACCCCGTCTGCTGACCAACGCAGACCTTGAAAAGCTCGTCGCCACCAACGACCAGTGGATCACCGAGCGCACCGGCATCCGCGAGCGCCACATCGTCGAAAAGGGGGTCGGCACCAGCGATCTGGCCGTCGAAGCCGCTCGCAAGTGCCTGGCCGCTCGCGGCATCCCGCCCACCGACATTGAAGTCATCATCGTCGCCACCGTGACGCCGGACATGCTCTTCCCCGCCACCGCTTGCCTGGTGCAGGACAAACTCGGCGCAAAAGGCGCATGGGGTTTCGACCTCTCCGCAGCCTGCTCCGGCTTTCCCTACGCTCTGCAAGTCGGCGCAAAACTGGTCGAAAGCGGCGCACACAAAAAGGTGCTCGTCATCGGTGCCGACATCATGAGTTCGATCATCGACTACACCGACCGCGCCACCTGCATCATCTTCGGCGACGGCGCGGGCGCGGTGCTGCTGGAACCCTGCGAAGAAGCGACAGCAGAAAACGGATTTAATGCCGAAATCGGCCTCATCGACTACTGGCACGAGATCGACGGCTCGGGCGCGGTGAGCCTCAACATGCCCGCCGGAGGCAGCCTCCTCCCCGCCAGCGCCGAGACGGTCGCCAACAAGCAGCACTTCGTCCACCAGGAAGGCCAGGCGGTCTACAAATTCGCCGTGCGGAAAATGGCCGAAGCCGCGGAAATAGTGCTCTCCCGCAACGGCGTCACGGGTGCCGACCTCGGCTGCTTCATCCCGCACCAGGCCAACAAGCGCATCATCCTCTCCACTGCCGAACGCCTCAACATGGCTGAGGAGTACGTCATCATCAACATCGACCGCTTCGGCAACACCACCGCCGCGACCATCCCGCTCGCCATGCAGACGGCCATGGAAGAAGGCCGCATCAAAAAGGGCGACCTCGTGCTGCTCGCCAGCGTGGGCGCAGGTTTCACGGTCGGCGCGACCCTCCTCCGCTGGGAAATCTAATGGGCGGCTGGAAACTCAAAACTGAAAACTCATGTCGCCCCTCATCCCCTAGCCCCGTAGAACCTGTCATCTCGACCGGAGCCTTCGCGCTTTTTGCGAAGACGTAGTCCCTGTCAGCTTTGAGGGAGAGCCAAGAGCGCTTGTGAACAGCTTC
>JALYTE010000008.1 GCA_030854435.1 Acidobacteriota bacterium
TCATTCCACGGGATGAGAGCCTTACGCTTGCTTCTGTCAACGTTGCGCCTTTCGACAAGGCCCCGTTGATGCTGAGTGGAAGCGTCAATCGCCAGATGTACTCGCTAGGATTGACGGGCACGGCGACACCGCAGGAGCTTTCGGCGCTCATCGCGAAGCTGCCGCCGCTGGGCGATGGTTTAGGCCACGCTCTCCCGGGCATCTCGTGGAGTTCCACAGCCGCGATGGCGGTGAACGTGATCTGCACACGCGCCTGGGGCGGCCCGCAGAGTTGTGTAACGATGCAGCCCCCGAAGGTCGTGCGACCTCGCAAGCGTAAACATTGACGCGAGTGGAACTTTTCTTTCTGTCATTCCGTAGCGCAGCGAAGGAATCTGCATTTCGCCCGCACCCTGCGTCTCAACGTCTGGATAACGAGGAAGCACACCACAGCCGTTCTACTTGCTGTGCAGCACAATGTCGCGTGTGTGCATTGAACTCCGCTGCTCGGGGGTGCTGCCGTCGTTGAGGACCACTTCGGTCGGTGCCGCTTCGACGACGATGCGCGTCGTCGTGCTTCCGAAGCCCAGAATCCGCATACGCTGGGTCGTGCTGTAACTGCCTGAACGGACAACCAATGGAACATCGGCGACCGCCGCTCCGTCGTTGCGCACTGTGACGGCCACCAACCAGCCGCTTGATTTTCCAGGCGGGGCAGGCAGTTGGCGCGGCGTCACATCGACCAGCGTAAGGTCGGGCAGCCCGCGGTCGTGCAACACCCAATCGTCGAAGAACCAGTGCAAATCTTTTGCTGAGGTTTTTTCGAGGACTGTCTCGAAACGCGTCGCGTCCTGTTCAGGGTCTCGTGTCGATGCGGGCTGTACACGCCAGGCCTGGAGCGCCTGTTTCAGCGCGTCTTCGCCGGCGATGTCGCGCAGCATCCACCACACGGCGGCCGCTTTGCGGCGGTAATAGAACTCGCTGCTGGCGGAAGGCAGAGGCTCGCCGACGGGCGCGGGTTTGCCCGCTTCGAGCGCCGGTTCTGCCAGCGTCAGGGGCTCGAGCAGTGCATCGAGTTGCGCCGTGGCTTCTTCCCGGCCTTTGGCGCGCTCGACGCCAAGCAGCACGAAAAATTGCGCGAGGCCTTCGTCCATCCACGGGCGTCCTGTCTGCACCCAGGCGTGCGTGAGGCTATGCGTCATCGCGGGCGCGGCATCGGGAGCGGCCAGGGCCGCGAGCGGCGCGACGAGGAACGGACCGTCTTCAAACGGCTGGCCGGCGTGGTCGAGAACCGCCAACGACGAGAGCGGCTGCGGGCCGAGCCACTCCGCCAACAACGCCGCAGCGTCTTTGGCGGTGGCCGCGACCAGCGGCAACTGCGAGTCGTTGGTGGTCTCGACCGCGAGCACTCCGCCGGATGTCGATGCACCCGGAAGCGGCGCGGCGAAGATTTCCGGCGAGTTGATGAGGAAGAGGCTCATCACGCGAAAGCCGAGCGGCCTGGCGACAAACTCGACCGTCGCCAGTCCTGGCGCGTTGACGACGGGCGCATCAACGTTGTCGCTAACGCTCGTGAAGGCGCGGCGGCGGCCGCAGAAGTAAGCCGCGATGGGCGGGTCGCCGACGTACTCGACGCCGACGCGAAGCCGCACGGACGCGTTCGATTCGCGCAGCTTGGTTTTCCCGACCGCGTCGAAGAGTTGCGCGCCTTCGCCCAGGAACACCTGCGGCGCGGCCACGGGATACCACAGCACGTCGCCAAAGCCGCGCAGCGCCGTGGCCTCTTCCGTGATGGCGTCCCAATCGGTCTTCGCGGCCTCACTGTGCGCGGCGCCGATGCGTTCGAGGCGCGTGGAGTTTTGCCTGATGCTGCCGGAGTAAAACGTGTCGATGGTAAGCGATGCGCCGGGCGCAAGCGCCGCAGGAAGCGTCAGAATCGCTTCGCTAACTTTGCCCGTGTGGTCGGCGTCGGTTTCGAGCAGATGCTGCGCGAGCGGCAGTTTGCTCAGCGTCTTGTCGCCCACCAGCGTTGCGCTTTCCCATGTGAGCGAGGACGAGATTTGCAGCGCGACATGGGTCAACGGTGTTGCGCCGTCATTGCGCAGTGTGAGGCGCGCGCGCATGGCGAGGCACGACGCGGCGGGAGTCAGTCGCGCGTCGAGATCGTAAGCGGTGAAAGTGAGCGCGGAACGCTCGGTGTCGGTGATATCGGGCGTGCCTTTGGACTCAGCTTGCGCGGCTTCGGGCGCGTCGTCCTTCGGTGCTGCAACGTGTGGCTCACCCTGACTTTGGAAGATGATTTCGCCCTTGGGCTGAGTAGCTTGCCGCGGTGGCTCGGAAGGTTGGGGCGTTTGGGACTGAGCAGTCGCGCGCAGAGAAGAGCCGAGCAGAACGAGGGCGAGCAGCTTGAGGCCCGCTGAAAATTTTGTCATCAGGGGTTTGACGTTTCGAGTGAGGCAGTGGCGCGACCTTTGAGTTGGCCGGCGAGGCGGTCGGCGAGACGCAGCGCCAACGCGATGATCGTGAAGCTGGGGTTGGAGCTTCCGCCCGCCGGATAGACAGCCGCGCTCGCGATCGACAGGTTCGCGATGCCATGCACGGTGAGGTCCCCATCGACGACGCTCGCGCGCGGATCGGTGCCCATGCGACAGCCGCCCATGGGATGGAAGGTGTCCGTGATGCCGGTGATCTCGGCGGTGTGGTCGAAGATCTCGGGTCGCCAGTTAATGCCTTCCATCGAGAGCGCGGTGAAGCGCTCGCGGAGGTGCGCGGCAAAGGTCCGCAGCGTCTTCAGGTCGGGTTCGGAAACGGTCCAGTCCACGACGGTCTTCCTCATGCCGAGAGGGTCGAGGTCGTCGTCGAGACGGATGCGCGTGTCGGCGAGCGGGAGTTGTTCGGAGTCCAGGCACAGCATCACCGCCGCGCCTGTCGATGCGTGGCGGCGTTGTTTGTACTTCGCCGTATACGCCAGACGAGCGAGGTCGATCGACGCGCGCGGCACTTTGGGCAGTTCGCGAAAGATCGCTTCCTTCATGTCGCGGCGCTGGATGGAGCGCAGCAGCGAACGGGCGACGCCGACGCCGGAGTCTTCCGGCTCGTCGATGATGATGTGGG
>JALYTE010000034.1 GCA_030854435.1 Acidobacteriota bacterium
CAATTGCCGCGCAGAACTACGACACACTATGCAGTCGCCCCGTCGTTACGAAGGCAACGAAGGTCCGGCTTCTGCTAGGCGCATTGGCTGGAAAGATTGCCGCGGCTGCGCTACCGCGCAAACGCAGCGTGCAGAAGGTGCGCCCGTGAACGACGCGCGCCTCATCTCCGCTTACGCAGTTTGCCGCTCCATAGCGAAACGCGAAGCCAAGAATTTCTACTACGCCTTCCGTGTGTTGCCGCGGCACAAGTCCGACGCGATGTGCGCGGTTTATGCCTTCATGCGCAAAGCCGACGACCTTGCCGACGATGAATCGCTATCGCTCGAAACGCGCCGCGATGCGATGGCTGTGTGGACCGGCGAATGGCGCGCATCGCGCATTCAACCCAGCGACGATCCAATCTTCATCGCGCTCAACGACACGCAGAAGCGCTTCGATATTTCCGATGACTTGTTGGAGCAACTCGTCGCCGGAACGACGCTCGACCTCGAGCCGGAACCTGAGGGTGTTCGCACCCTTGTTTTACAGGACGGCGAAGGGCACACGCGCGAAGTGCAAATCTACGAGACGTTTGCCGCTCTGCATCGTTACTGCTACCTCGTGGCCTCCGTCGTTGGCTTGGTTTGCATTCGCATCTTTGGATACTCCGACCGCCGCGCGGAACAGTTGGCCATCGACACCGGCATCGCATTTCAGCTGACGAACATTCTCCGCGACGTACGCGAAGACGCGGACCGAGGCCGCATCTACATCTCTGAAGATTTGTTCGCCGAGCACGGCCTTGATCCTCAACGCATCGTGCAGTTGAACGCCGGGGATCCACCGGCAGAACAGGATTTTTCTCTTCTGCGCGCGCTCGGAAAACACGCACAAGCAATGTATCGCTCCTCCGATCAACTCATCCCGCTGCTCGACGCCGACTCGCGCCCCGCGATGCTAGTGCTGGTCCGCATCTATCATCGCCTGCTCGATCGCATCGCTCGCGATCCTGCCGCGGTTTTCCGAGGCCGCGTCTCAGTCCCCACCAGCGAGAAGCTA
Organism: Acidobacteriota bacterium; assembly: GCA_030854435.1. Taxonomy (GTDB): domain Bacteria; phylum Acidobacteriota; class Terriglobia; order Terriglobales; family Acidobacteriaceae; genus Granulicella. The sequence goes on from JALYTE010000034.1 coordinate 1,040, forward strand.
ACGATCCTCGCGCGTGGCGCAGCCCAATCCCTCAAGGTGCGTGTGTCGCGATGAGCACCGAGAAACATAGCGACGTCATCGTCATCGGTGCAGGCGCGGCGGGTCTCTCCGCAGCGGTCGCGCTTTCCGGCGCGGGCGCGCGCGTATCACTGCTGGAGCGCAAACCCTATGTCGGCGGACGCGCATACTCCTACCCACATCCCGCGCTCGAAGAGGTGATTGACTCGCAGCATGTGCTGCTGGGCTGCTGCACGAATCTGATCGATCTGTCCCGTCTCTGCGGAGCCGATCGACACATTAGCTGGTGCGACGAAATCAACTTTCTTGAACCTGCCAGCGAGGGAAGAAAGACAACGCATTCCGTCATTCGTCCCGGCCCGCTGTCCTCTCCCACGCATTATGCCGACGCGTTTCTCCGCGCCCCCATGCTGACGTTGCGCGATAAAACCCGCATCGCGTTCGGCCTGATGCAGTTCCTGCGCGGCTATCCAATCAGCGACGCGGAGCCATTCTCAGCCTGGCTCGCCAGCACGCATCAAACCGACCGCGCTATTCGCCACTTTTGGGAGCCGATCGTCGTGGCAACACTCAACGACAGCTTCGACCGCTGCTCCACGCGCTACGCCGCCCAGGTCTTCTACGAATCGTTCCTGAAATCCGCACAAGGCGGACGCCTCGGCATTCCCACCCAGCCGCTTTCGGACTTTTACGCTGCCGTCGCAAAACTCGCCGAGCAGCAGGGAACCAAACTGCATCTCCGCATTGGCGTCGACTCCATTGCGCGTCTCACCGACGGCCAATGGCAGGCGACCGCCACCGACGGCACGATTCACAACGCGGACAATCTCGTCCTCGCATTGCCTTTCGAGCAGGCCGCGCGCTTGCTCGAAACGCTGCCTGAAAACGAAGCAGCGCGCGCGCAAACCCTCCCGTTATTCGAGCACTTCACACACGCGCCCATTACCACGCTGCACCTCTGGTTCGACCGCGAGATCACCCAAATCGACCACGCAGCGTTGCTCGACACGCGCATCCAATGGATGTTCAACAAGTCGCGCATTCGCCGCGACGAACCCTCGTCCGGCATTGCGCCTGGACAATATTTAGAGCTTGTCATCAGCGCATCGTTCGCCGAGCTCTCGCAGACCCGCGAGCAGATACTACCCTCCGCGCTGGCGGAGCTAGCGAGGTTCTTCCCTAGTGTCCGGGAAGCGCGTCTGACAAAGTCCGGAATCCTCAAAGAAGCGCGCGCGACGTTCTCCGTAACACCCGGACTGGATGCCTTCCGGCCCGCAGCGGCAACCGTCAGCCCTGGCCTTTTCCTTGCGGGCGACTGGACACGCACCGGTTGGCCTTCGACCATGGAAGGCGCGGTCCGCAGTGGCCGCTTGGCTGCGGAGGCGGTTTCTCAGTCCGCCGGAACCGCCGCTAAATTCCTCTCGCCCGATCTGCCCGCCAGTGGACTGATGCGATTTTTCTCGGCTTGAAAGCGCGCTCTCCAACAATTCGGCAAAAACTTCGCAACTAAGTTCGGCCCTCGCTGTTTACTCACGACAACGGCTCGAACCACTTTGCTGGTTCCAACCACATTCTCCAGACCGCGCCAAAGCGTGGAGGCTTACCATGCGTCTTGCCGTTTGCTCCTTCGTTTGTCTTTCCGGCGCTTTAGCGATAGCCGGGTGTTCATCGGGCGCGAATATCACTACGCCTCCTCCACAAATCAGCGTGATCGTCAACGGCCCTTCGTCCACCCGGTTGTCCACGACCGCGCAATTTTCCGCGACCGTCACAAACTCCACTAACCAGAATGTGACTTGGCAGGTGAACGGCGTCACCGGCGGCAACTCGACCACCGGAACAATCTCGGCGGGCGGCCTGTACACCGCGCCCTCGACGCTGCCATCCCCCACCAGCGAAACGATATCTGCCACCAGTCAGGCCTCGCCCTCCGCGTCAGGTTCCGTCACCGAGAGCTTGCTGAACCCCGGCCCCATCATCCTCAGCGTCGTTGCAACCGAGGTCGGCACCAGCCAGAACTTTCTCGTCGATGTGATGGGACAGGGTTTCGTCCCAACCTCCGTCATCCAGGTCGGCGGCACGTCCGTGGCGACGACATTTGTTTCCGCTGCTGAACTACAGGCGACGGTGTCGCTCCCCGCAGGCACCGCGACCATCGCAGTCGATGTCTCGAACCCCAATCCCGGCGCGCTCCTGTCCCTCGTCGTAAACGCCAACGTCACCACGGTGCAGGCCACTCTGACCGCTGCCGCACGCCTTCTCGACCAGACTACCTTTGGCCCCACTCTTACCGACATTCAACATGTGCAGGCCGTCGGAATGGGAGGTTATCTGACGGAGCAGTTTACGCAACCCGCCACCATGCTCCCATTGATTTCGACAAATCCCTTGCCGGCAGCATGTGCCGGTAATAACAATCCGTCTCCTTGCGCGGAATCGGAGTGGTGGACCGCCGCGATCACCGGCCCGGACCAGTTGCGCCAGCGCGTCGCGTTTGCCTTGTCCGAGATGTTCGTCGTCTCGACCCAAGCCATTCCCGGCCAATCGATTCCGGCCTATCACAACACGCTGACGAAAGATGCGTTCGGCAACTTCAGCACCATCATGCGGGACGTCACGCTGTCCCCCGCGATGGGCGACTACCTCAACATGCTGAACAGCGCGAAGCCCGCCCTCGGACAGATTGCCAACGAGAACTATGCGCGCGAACTCATGCAACTCTTCACCACAGGTCTTTACAACCTGAACAATGATGGCAGCCTTCAGACCGACAGCTCCGGAAATCCTGTCCCAGCCTACACGCAGGCGCAGGTGCAGGCGTTTGCCCGCGCCTATACCGGATGGACGTTCGGCAATCCGGGCGGCGGAACGCCAACGAAGTTCCCGAACTCAATCGACTACGACGTTCCCATGGCCGCCGTCGATAGCTTCCACGACATGACGGCAAAGGCCGTACTGAACGGAGTGACGATCCCGGCCGGGCAGACCACCGCGCAGGACCTGACCGACGCGCTCGCCAACATCTTCAACTCACCGAATGTGCCACCGTTTATCTCGAAGCAGCTTATCCAGCATCTCGTCACCAGCACGCCAAGCCCCGCGTATGTGGCGCGCGTTGCAGCGGTGTTTGCCGACGACGGAGCGGGCGTCCGCGGCAACATGAGGGCGGTCGTCCGGGCCATCCTTACCGACACTGAAGCGCGCGCCGGAGACACGAATGCGGCGTTCGACGGCGGGCATCTGCGCGAGCCGGTCCTCTTTATTGCGGCGATGATTCGCGGGCTGGGCTTCACCAACACGGACGTCAACAACTCCTACTTCTCGCTCTCTAACCAATCCTCTAAGCTCAACGAAGAACCCTACCGCGCCAACTCGGTCTTCAACTTTTTCCCGCCCGATTACGTCATTCCTGCATCCACTCTCAACGCGCCGGAGTTTGCGATTGAGAACACCGCGACCGCCGGGCTGCGACTTACGCTCGCCGATTCGATCGTCAACAACAAGATTCAGAACTTCACGGTCGATCTGTCCAACACCAGCGCTCTGGGCATGATGGCCTCGAACCCCGCCAATTTGGTCGACACGCTTTCGCTTCTGCTCATGCACTCGCAGATGCCGTCCACCATGCGGACCGGCATCGTCAACGCGATCACTCCGCTTCATACCAACGCACAACGCGTGCGCGTCGCGATCTATCTGATCGTCACTTCATCGCAATACAAAGTCATTCACTGAGAGGGCACATCATGCGCGCCAATCGTCGCAGTTTCATCAAATACGCTTCGCTCGTCGCCGCCGGCAATCTTGCCGGTCTGCGTCCCTTCGGCACGCTCAACGCCCTCGCGCAAACCACGGCGAACTACAAAGCGCTGGTCTGCATTTTTCTGTTCGGCGGCAACGACGCGAACAACATGCTTGTCCCGTTCGACACGGCCGGCTATCAAAACTACAACGCCACTCGAGGACCGCTGGCATTGGCGCAGAACACCCTGCTGCCGCTCACGCCGCTGCCCAACTTCGCGCTGCACCCCAGCCTGCCCGAAGTGCAGACACTCTTCAACAGCGGCAACGCCGCGCTCGTTGCGAACGTCGGCACGTTGGTCCAGCCTCTGACGCGCTCGCTCTATCTCGCGGGCAGCACCGTGCCGTCGAATCTTTTTTCGCACCCCGACCAGCAACTCGAGTGGCAGAACGCCGCCGCCAGCGGAGCCACGCCGACGGGCTGGGCGGGACGCATGGCCGACCTGCTGGGGCCGAGCTACAACTCCGGCGCGTCCATCCCGATGATCACCTCCGTCGGCGGCGACACGCTGTTTTGCAATGGCGCGCAGAGCACTCCGGTGGCGATTTCGCCGGGCAACGTGGGCGGCGCGACCTGCTCGGAAGGCGCGGAATGCCCGGCACGGCAGATGGCGGCACAAGCGCTGCTCACGTTCAACTCCGGCATTTCGCTGGTGACTGCGGACGATCAAATCACCTCGAACGCTTATGCCTATGCAAAAACCCTGAGCGCCGCGACCCAATCGGTAACGCCTCTGAAGACGGTGTTTCCCGCTGGTGGCCTCGGCGCACAACTCCAGCAGATTGCCCAGATCATCCAGGTCCGCGCGGCGCTCGGCGTGCAACGCCAAATCTTCTTTGCCGGCATCGGCAACTTCGACACCCACGCCGGCCAGCTCACGACGCAGGCCAGCCTGCTCTCCGGCATCAGCCCCGCGATCCTCGCGTTCTATCAGGCGACGCAGGAGATGGGCGTCAGCCAAGAAGTCACCAGCTTTACCATGTCGGACTTCTCGCGCACCTTCCAGCCGAATTCCAACAACGGCTCCGACCACGCCTGGGGGTCGCACCACATCGTCGTCGGCGGTGCCGTGAAGGGCGGCAAGTTGTACGGAACCTTTCCTACTCTGGCACTCGCCGGGCCGGATGACTCCGGGTCGAACGGCCGTTGGGTGCCCTCGACGGCGATCTCACAATACGCCAGCACGCTGGCGCAATGGTTTGGCGTGCCTGTCTCGCAACTCTCAACGGTGCTGCCGAACATCGGAAACTTCACGACCAACAATCTTGGCTTCGTGTAAGTTTCCGGGTTTTGGGATACCCCCCACCCCGTCAATTTTGTGCAAAGTCCGGAGAACATTGGACTTAGCTTTGGACTTCGTGTTGTCGACAACGGTAAAGTCTTGAAAACAAAGGCGTTGGTTTGTAAAGTCCGCAGAACATTGGACTTACGGGTTAAATGAGGCGACCCGGCGGTAGCCGGGTCGAAGAGTTTGTCTGTCTAATCCTCAAATCCATTATAGACGGTCTGTCAAGCGGCGATCTTGAATGGACGTCAAGGCAGTCCAGCGCGAGTAACCTTAGCGCGTCAGCAGGACAACGCCTACGGCAACGAACGCAGTCGCCAGCCATCGACGTTGGTCTACTTTCTCTCCAAGCACCAGCTTCGCCGCGATGGCATTGCCGATATACGTCAGCGAAGCGATGGCAGGACCAGCGAGCGAGAGATCCGCGATGCTCAGCGCAAATAGCATGGCAAAGAAGTTGAAGGCCATGCACAACGCTCCGATGACGAACTTCACATTTGTCAACACCGCGCGGATGGTTCCGAGCAGGCCGCTGCGCGCGCGAATGTTGTCGAGGTCGCCGAGGTCACGCATGCCGGAGGCGATCAGCACCTCGCCCGCCACGGCCAGCGCGGCGACGAAGGCGATCACGCCCCACACCTTCAGCATTTGGCTGGAATGCAGTGACGAGTGCAGTGGGGAATCGATCAACGTCCCGCTCCTGCATCCATCTGGTCGAGTTCACGG
>JALYTE010000036.1 GCA_030854435.1 Acidobacteriota bacterium
CCGCTGATTCAGCCGAAACTTGCGGTCGAGCCTACGGTCATCGTTCAGCCCAACCTCAAGATGGCCGACAACAAGATGCCCGACCTGGGCGTGCCCAACTCGAACCTCCACGGGTTTTCGATGGGTAATGGCAATGGATCGGGTATTGGCTCAGGGAACGGCTCGGGCATCGGCCCCGGCTCGGGCGGCAACACCGGTGGAGGCGTCATGCATATTGGCGGCTCAGTCAGTCAGCCGACGGTGCTGTATCAGGTCGATCCAGAGTTTTCCGAAGAGGCCCGCAAGGCCAAGTTCTCGGGCAACGTGCAGGTCTATCTCATTGTGGATGAGAACGGCAATCCCTCACATGTGAAGGTCGTGCGCGGCGTAGGAATGGGACTGGACGAGAAAGCCATAGAAGCGGTGCGGCAGTATAAGTTCAAACCTGCAATGCAGAACGGCAAGCCGGTAAAAGTTGACCTCTACATCGACGTCAACTTCCAAATTTTCTAACCTATCTAACCTATGGCTACCGCGTAAACACTGGGGCGGGTGCCGCATTCATAGCGCTTTGGCGATGAGTGGGTGTCTCAGAGGCTAAGTGCGACTTCGGCTTCCGCAAAGGTCATGTTTTCAGCGGGACTGCGCGTTCGTTGCTTCCAATCGAGAAAAAGCCGGCCGTAACTTGCCGTCGTACATTCCGCCGAAGGAATTTCGAGTCGCTCCAGCATGAGGTCGATCCATTCCGGATCGCCTTCCAACTCTGCCCAGACGCCAATCGGAGTTTCATCGACGACGAGATTGCCGCCGCTCTGGCTCGATGACCACTCGGTTCGGAACTTGTCGTATTGGAAGACCGGAACGAAGCCGAGTTGCGTGAGGATTTCGGCGAGGGCCGCGCAATCGTCGACGCCGCTCTCGGTCTCGATGCGTGTTTTGTAGCGGGAGTTCGCGTCGTTGCCGGGCGGCTGGCGCTTGTGGGTCAAGGTGCAGCGACTGCCATAGATGCGTAGACGAACGATCTGTCCGCGCGCGCGGAGGCCGCGGTCGGGCGTGTCGTACAGGGTGTTTTGCTCGAGCGTGCGCTCCGTCTTCAGGTGGAACCTCAGAGCCTCGACGTTGCGGCGAAACGCGGCGGGATCGGCGATGGGGAACTTGAGTTCAATCTCTGCGCCGTGCATGGGAGTCAGTATACGGCTCCCAGCGCATACTATGGATGCTGTGCAAAAAGCAGGTCTTCTGCGGGGATGACAGAAAGAAATACAACGGCAACAACATATTCCTTCCCTGCGGGGATGACAGAGAGAAATGCAAGTGCAAAAGCCTGCCACCCAGCGCCTTAACCCTGAACGTCCCGGCGACCTCGACCGCGCGGCGGAGTTGCTGCGCTCCGGCGGGACGGTGGCGTTTCCCACTGAGACGGTCTATGGATTGGGTGCGAATGCGCTTGATGCCGCAGCGGTGGCACGCATCTTTGCCGCCAAGCAACGACCCGCGTGGGACCCGCTGATCGTGCATCTTGCGAGCACGGCGCAACTCGCGGAGGCCGTCGAAATTGACGAAGCGATGGAGTTCCGTGTGGCGCGGCTGACAGAGGCTTTCTGGCCCGGCCCGCTAACGTTGCTGTTGCCCCGCGCGCGCTGTATTCCGGAGTCCGTCACTGCGGGGCGCGAGCTGGTCGGCGTGCGCGTTCCGGCGCACCCCGTCGCGCTCGAACTGCTGCGGCTCGCGGGGCTACCGATCGCCGCGCCCAGCGCCAACACCTTCGGCCACACCAGCCCGACGACGGCCGCGCATGTGCTCGCCGACCTCGACGGCCGCATCGACGCCGTTGTCGGTGGCGGAACGACTTTCGTGGGGGTGGAATCGACCGTGCTCGATCCGCGGCGGATGGTCGTGTATCGTCCGGGCGCGGTCACGCTGGAGCAGATTGAAACTGTCTGCGGCGTCCCCGCGACGCTCTACGCCGCGCCGTTATCGGGGGCGTCGCAAGAGTCGCTGCCATCGCCCGGAGTGGGCATTCGGCACTACGCTCCACGCGCGAAAGTCGTG
>JALYTE010000047.1 GCA_030854435.1 Acidobacteriota bacterium
TAGCTGTGGAACTTCCGGTAATAGAGCCGCAGCGCCCGCACATATTGTTCCGCGCGATGCTCGCTCTCCACTTCCTTATCGCGACGCAGCGCCCGCGCCACCACTGGCGCGGCTACCGCCAGCGCAATCAACACCAGCGCCACCATCACCACCATCGCCAGCAGCATATAACCCTGCTCGCCTTGATGGTGTGACGCGTCGGATTGATTTGAGCAGCGCATTCCCAGACTTGCTCCTGACCTCTAGTTAGACTGCAATGGCAGCGTTTGCGTGTTGTTGTTGGCCAGATCTTCCACCTGTAGGCTGTTGGCGGAGATGGAAACGATCCTGTACTTCCGCGCCACAATATCGCCCTGCGAAGCCAGAAACACATCGTCACCCTGCAACAGGAACGCCTGCCGCGAACCGTCCGCCCGGGTCGCCGTGCCAAAGAACTTCAGATTGATGGGCGGCGGTGGCGGCGGTCCGGTAGGCAGCGGCGGTGGCACATAGACCGGGGGACCCGGACGCGGCGAATGCGTCGCCACTGGGATTTTTATCGGCGGCGTATATAGCGCCGAGAAAATGTTCCGCCCCGAACCGGCGTACACCAGGTGTTCGGTGCGCAGCATCGCGCTCTGATTGAGCGTCGGATCCAGGCTCGCGGACGATGTCGCCATCTTCTTCGCCGCAATCCCCGCGGCGTTTCCGGTCGGCATTGCCGCTGGCCGCGACGCGGCATCTTTGGCAACAGTCGCCGAAGGGCTCGCTGGTTCATTCAGCGCGTCATTGTTGGAGTCGATGGCCCTGCCAATGGGAACGATGGTCGACGGCGGCGTCGGCGAACTGTCGGCGAATGTGTTGTACAGCGTGTACCCCACGCCCACCAGCGCACAGGTTCCCAGCACGCCCAGCAGGATCGTCTTATTGCGATTCTCCGTCCCGGCTTTCACTGCGCGCCTCCTGCCTTTTCGTCAGCTGACGGCACATCCGCCAGCGGCTCTGCCGGGTTCGGCTGGCGAAGATACGTCGTCAGTCGCATCCGCAGATTCACCTGTCCGCCGTTGGCTCCGGTAAATGTCAGCGTGTTGATGACGAAGAACATGCGGTCGCGTTCGAGCGCGTTGATGAACTGCACCAGCGGACGGTAGTCGCCCGCAACGCTCGCGTCCATGCGAACTTCGATCAGCTCGCCCGCGCCCGAAAGCGCCGGACTCTGCGCATACTGACCCCGCGCTATCCGGACATTGTTCTGCTTGGTCAGAACCCCCAACTCCGTCAGTACCTGAGAATACGCATACGGCAGACGCCGCCCATAAAACTCGTCCGCATCGGCCGTCGAGTTCACCAGCTTCACATCCAGCCCGCGCAACGGCAGCGCCGCAATCTGTGCCGCGCGCTCGGTGGCCCGCTGCTGCGCAAGAGCGTCGGCGTTGTTCGAGTGCAACGCCTGCACCAGGAACAATAAATGTACCGCCAGATAAAGATTCAACACGCACAACGCCGCGACGCCCGCGAAGTGCAGGTTCACCGCCGTCAGCAACGAACGCGCGCGTGTCGTAAGCCGCGGAACATGGCGCATCACCGACGAGCTGTTCGGCGGAGGAACGACGACGACCGTTGCGCTCATCGCGGGCCTCCCGTATTCGCAAACGGTTTCAACACCACGCCGTCGTTGGTGCCAGCCTTCGGCGCTCGCTTCACGCGAGGTGTCGTTGCCGCCGCAGCCGGAGTTTTGCTGGATACCGGAACGACATTTGCCCCTGCCGGCAGCGGATTGTAGTCGGCCAGAATATCGAACTCCACTGCACCCGGTGCGGCTGCGTTGGCTGCGGCATTCGATCCCGTCTCCGTCTTGTGAGCGGTCTCGGACGCCAGCCGCGGAGCCAGAAAGCGCGAAGACCGTTCCAAGTTCCGCACCAACTGCACCGCCCGGTTGCGATCGCCTGAAACCCGCAACCGGATAATCACGTCGCCGTCGGCCGTAATTTGTGGCTCGATGGCGGTCACTTGCACGCCCGTCGGCAACACGTTTTCGAGGTCCATCATCACTGCGGTCCACGAAAAACTCTTGCGCAAAAACAATGCATTCAAAAAGTGCGCGCGGTCCAGCACCGCCGCATTCGCGGGCTGGCGCATCCGCGCCTCGTTGCGCAGCTTCTCTTTCTGCGCCGCGATAGTGCGGTCCCGCACTTCATCCATTTGTTGCTGTGCCACGACCAGCTTCTTGTGTTCAAAATGCAGCCCGATGCCCAGCGCAATCGCCAGCACCGCAAGCGCCGCCATAAAAATCCGCAGGCGCGCGAAGAACGGTCGAAGTTCGACGAACGGGCGCGACGCGAGATTGACAGAGATGCGCATACGTTAGCCTCTCAGCGCCCCCATCACACCCGCCAGCCAACCGCGCGGCACCGACGCCGTCACCGCGCTCGCCAGCAGCGCCTCCGGGTCCACCATCTCGCGCACGCGCAGACCGTCCGCCTGCGCCAGGCCGTTACGCGTCAGAATATCTTGCAGCGCGTCCGCACCCAGCGCCCCCGCACACAGAACGCGCGTCGGCGCGATCGCCAGCGTGTCTTCGTAGTAGGCCGCGGCCACGCTCACAGCCTGTGCGATCTCCGCTGAAATGTCGTCGGGATACTCACCTGACGCTATGCCCCACGTCCGAGGCCCCGTCGGCGGGGGTTGCGATACAGCCGCTGCGGTCGCAGCAACCGGCTCATGCGCTGCCTCTTCATCGAACTCGCGCGTCGCGACCGGTGCCATCAGAATGGCGTTGTGCAACTCCACTCTGAGATCGTCCTCGACCCTCGCTGAAGCATACGGAGAACGCTCGACAGGCGCAGCTTCGGCGGCATAAGGACTGCGCCCATGCTCGGGCTGTGCCTCCTGCGCTGCCCACTCTCCCGCGCTGTCGCGCGCGTCCACCAGCGGCAGCGCGTGGCCGTTGGACTCGAACAACGCAGGCGGATAATTCGCGGGGATTCCCTCAGCCGAAGTCCGCAAATCCACGCTGCGATGCAGCATCAAAATCCCGCTGCGCACGATGGCCGTCGTCACGCCGATGGGGTTGGCGTTGATCAGCAGCACCGCACCCTCGCCCTCATCCATCGCAGCAGCGCACGCCAGCGTACTCGGCAGCACCGCTCCGGGCTCGAACCCGGCCTCGCGTGCAACGGCCTCGTACTCCGACAAAACGTCTCTCGGAATCGCCACAGCCAGCACCCGCACCACGCTGCGGCTGGCGCTCATAATTTGATACGTCACCATCGCGTCATCGGCGTCGAACGGCAGCATCTTTTTGAGCCGAAAACGCACAATCGGCAGCGCTTCGGACAGCTTGTTGGGCAGTGCGTCGAAGTCCAGCAGCAGCACACGCACCGCAGCGTCCGGAATCACCAGCGTCAGATCGGCCCCGCGCGAGTTCGGCCTTGCCCCAACATCCTCAAGCGCCTTGCGAACAGCCGCGCTCACCGCAACGCGGTCGACGATATTTCCCGGCTTGAGACTCGGCGCGACCGCTCCCGCAGCCAGCGCAACCCGCGCCACAGCCGAAAGCGGAACGACCGCAGTCTCGGCGCGCGCCGCAACCACGCCCTGCGGCGATATCTCGCAGGCAAGTCGAGGCCGGTTTCCAGAGGCTTGAGGGAGAAGATTCATTCGAGCTTTAATTAGAGTACCTTGCGAAGGCCGTTGGAACGACGACGCATAGGTTGGACGCCTAAACCGCGAGCTAGTTGCGTGCAAAATGATAAAGCCCCCGTGAGGGGGCTGTATATTGCTCGCCTACGAGCGTAGCGGATAATTACTACAGTTTACGCGCAAGTTGCAGAGCAATGCACATACCGCATTCACTTGCACTATCGGCCTGTCTCGATAAACGTCACCTTATTGATCTCGCGCAGCGTCGTAATCCCCGCCCTCACCCTATCCAGCGCCGAATCACGCAGGAACGCCATGCCCTTCTCCTTCGCCTTTTTACGAATCTCCGACCCTGGCCGCTTCTCCAGCAGCATCTCGCGAATCTCGTCGTCCAACTCCAGCAACTCATGGATCGCCGACCGACCGCGATACCCCGTTCCACCGCACTCGATGCAGCCCGTGCCTTCCTTGAACTTCACGTCCCGCCACTCCGACGGAACCAGCCCATTCTCCTCCAGCTCCGCGTCTGTGTAATGCACGTCGCGCACGCAGAACTCGCACACCTGCCGTACCAGCCGCTGCGCCAGAATGCAGTTCAGCGCGGACACAAAGTTGTACGGCTCGACGCCCATGTTCAAAAAACGCCCCAGCACGTCGACAACATTATTCGCGTGGACGGTGGTAAACACCAGGTGCCCGGTCAGCGCGGAGTTGATGGCAATCTGCGCGGTCTCGGCATCGCGGATTTCGCCGACCAGAATCTTGTCCGGGTCGTGGCGCAGAATCGAGCGCAGACCGCGCGCGAACGTCAACCCCTTCTTCTCGTTCACCGGAATCTGCGTGATGCCGCGAATCTGGTACTCGACCGGGTCCTCGATGGTGATGATCTTGTCTTCGTCGCTCTTGATTTCGTTGAGCGCCGCATACAGGGTCGTCGTCTTGCCGGAACCCGTCGGTCCCGTCACCAGCACCATGCCATACGGCTCCTTGATGTAGCGGCGAAAGCGCGTAAGGTCTTTCTCCGCGAAGCCCACCACATCGAGCGAGAGCTGTTTGAACTTCTCCGACATCGACTCCTTATCCAGCACGCGCAGCACGGCATTTTCGCCATGCACGGTGGGCATGATGCTGACGCGAAAATCGATCAGCCGCCCTTTGTAACGCACTCGGAAGCGTCCATCCTGCGGCACGCGCCGCTCGGCAATATCGAGTTCGCTCATCACCTTGATGCGCGACAGGATCGTCTGATGATGCTCGCGCGCGATGGGCGCCATGGCCTGTTGCAGCACGCCGTCGATGCGGTACTTCACTAGCAACGAGTCGTCGAATGTTTCGAGATGAATGTCCGAAGCCCGCCGCTCCAGCGCCGTAAAGATCGTGGTGTCCACCAGCCGGATAATCGGCGAAATATCTTCATCCGCTGTGAGTTTTTCAATAGAAATATTTTCGTCGAAATTTTCTTCGCTCGATAGCACGTCGAACGCGAGGCCCTCGCTCGCTTCGTCGAGCACGCGCTGCGACTGCTCGGTCTTTTTGAGCAGGTCGGTAATCTGCGACAGCGTCGCCACCCGCGTCACAATCCGCGTCCCCAGCAGCCCGGAAATCTCGTCGATCACCATCAACTTCGAGGGGTCGGAAACGGCGATCGCCAGCCGCCCCTCGGTCTGCTCCAGCGGAACGAAGTTGTAGCGAAACATCATGTCCACGGGCACGGACTTGAACAACTCATGCTGGATATTGAAGTTCTTCAAGTCGACAAACTCCGCGTGATACCGCCGCGCCAGCATCTGCGCGCGCTCAGCTTCCGAAAGCGACTCATTCGAGTAGGGTGCAACGACAGGGACGGTGGCCATGAATGTTTGACTCCAGTGACGAACACAGGTTTACCAGATACAGGGGACTTCGCCGCTACCGCGGATCTCGCCGTCCGCAGTGATGAGTGGCTGACCATGCACGATTGCTGTGGCGGCGATGATGCGGTCTGTAGGACCTTTGGGAAAACGCTGTGAAAACTGCACGGATCGTTCCGCAATCGCAGCGGTGATGGGCAGTACACGAAAAACCTGCTCGACTGTTGACAGAAAAGCTCGAGGTGTCGTTTTGACGGCCACAACCCCTCGCTGAATCATCATGGCAAGTTCCCAAAGCGTCTTGTCGGAAATGCAGATTGCCTCGCTGCGCAGGCGTGCATCGTCGATCGCCCCAACGGCCTTCTCTGAAAGCAGTTCCGGGACTTGTGCCATCCAGAAAACGATCTGCGTATCGACGATCATTTGTACAGGGCCGCGGACCGCTCAAAGAACTCTTCGAGTTCTTCAGCAGAGAAAAGTGGCGAAAGAACGTCCCCCCGGATTTCGAGCTTCCCTCGGTAAAACCCATAAATAGGGTCTCGGTCGGGCTCCGGCATAGGAAGCACCCTGGCGACCGGCTTTCCATTCCGCGTGACAATCAGACCCTCACGCTTTTGCTCCACGTCGGTCAACAGGGAGAGGAAATGCGTCTTGGCTTGCGTAGCACCGAGGGTTTTCATAATAGCTCCTCAATGACCACTCTAGCATGGTCATTTAGGAGCCTACCTACGCCCCGCCCAAGCTCAATATCGGCAAATACAACGCAATTAGAATAATCACCACCACCACGCCCATCACGATCAAAATGATCGGCTCGATCAGGCTCATAATCGCACCCAGCCGCGTCTGCACGTCTTCCTCGAAGAACTCCGCGACGGAGTTCAACATCTGCGGCAGCGCGCCCGTGCTTTCGCCCACTTCGATCATCTCGATTGAAAGCTCCGGAAACACCTTGGTCAACTCCAGCGACTGCGCCAGGCCCTTGCCTTCGCGCACGCTCTCGACCGCCGAATGGACCGCCCGCGCGATCTGCCGCGACTCGATGGACTTGGCTGCCGTTTCGAGGCTTGGCACCAGCGGCAGCCCGCCCGTCAGCAGCGTCGAAAGCGTACGCGAGAAGAGTCCGACCTGATACTTCAGCCACACCGAGCCAAGCACCGGCAGCGCGATGCGCACTTTGTCGATCGCCGCCGAACCCGCGTCGGTCTTGCTCCAGCGGATGAAGAGCCACACCCCCAACGCCAGCAGCACGGCAGCATAAACGCCATACTTCTGCGCGGCCTTTCCCAGTTCGAGCAGAAAGACCGTCAGCCCCGGAAGCTTCGTGCCAAGTTGGTCGTAGAGCTGCGCGAACCGCGGCACGACGAACGTAATCAGGAAGATGAACAGCCCAATCACCATCACGATCAGGAACGCCGGATAGATCAGCGAAGCCTTCAACTTCTTGCGAAAGCTCAGCGAAACGCGCTGAAAGTCGAGAAAGCGTTGCAGCACTTCTTCGAGATTGCCGGAGCGCTCCCCGGCCAGCAGCGTCGTGGTGTACACCAGCGGAAATCCGCCCTGCGCCTCGAACGCCGCCGAGATTGATTCTCCCGTCTTGACCCTCGCCGCAACATCCTCCAACTGGCCGCGCAGGTTGGCGTCCTTCTGCCGCTTGGCCAGCAACTCCAGCGAACTCAGAATCGGCAAACCGGCGCGAATCAGCGTCAGAAATTGTTGATTGAAAATGAGAAACGTATCGAGCTTGACCTTCTTCTTGGTCGAACCGCCGAAGGTCGACTTCGCCTTCACCGAGTAGACAAGATACCCGGCCTGCGTGAAGCGCGAGCGCAGTTCCTCGGCGGTCGCGGCGGAGTGGACCTGCTCCTGCACGCGGCCCCGGTCGTCGGCGAGTTTGATGGTGAACTCAGTCATGCTGGCAAAGCTATCGCTTCCAGCTTAGACGGTCGGATCGCGTTTCTGCTTCGGCCGTGTGAAAGGAATGTGTACACGCCTGAAACTTCCCGGCTTCGACGCCCCAATGGCCGCGAGAACTTCAGCAAGCATGGGCTCAATAAACCTCATCTTCTCGTTCGACAGGTAAACCACGCCAATGTTTCGTTTCAAATTGTTCTGCTGGTAAAAGATTCCCTTGTCGGCTGTGACCAATACCTCGAATCCGCGTGTCTCGGCAACTCGTATGAGATCGCCATTGGCCACTTCGTCCCAACCCATCTGTCGGGCCGTAAAAACCGCGTGAGGGTTGAGTCTATTTCTAAGCGGCTTGGGCAGGTTGTGATCCAGCAACACTTTCACGCCGACATGCGTTCCCTTTCAAGAACCCCCGCAAACCTCAGCACCACCCGCACCGTTGCCGGATCCAGATCGTATTCTTCCGCAATCTTTTCCGGTGTCATGCCATACTCAAAGTTGCTCAAAACAGAATCGGCAGGCATTCGAGTGTGGACAAGGAGGGGAACACCGCTCACCTTTCCTGCAACGACCTCGACCTGTTCGCAACCTGTCCAATCGAAAGCGCCAGCCTCGCGCCAATCGTGGCCGTAGCGTTGCATCTTCTTATCGGGATAGCTCAGCGCGCCCGCTCTCAGAGCGATCTTTTCGTCCTCGGTCCGAGATTCAAACCACGCATCGGGAGCCATAAATCCCTCCAAAGCTGAAGCCCCGCCGCAGCGGAGCCTCACGCTACATCCAAATACCCTTACACGCTGAAGCTCGACCCACACCCGCACGTCGACTTCACCTGCGGGTTCTCGAACTTGAACCCCGCCGCCTCCAGCGTCTCCACATAGTCCACCTGGCAGCCATTCAGGTACATCGCGCTGGTCGCGTCGATGAACACCTTCAGGTCTTCGAACCGCACCACCTTGTCCATCATTCCGGCGGCGTTTTCAAATGACATCGAATACTGAAAACCCGAGCAGCCGCCACCCACCACGCCGATGCGCAGGCCGGCGGGGACCGGGTCCTGGGTCGCCATGATCTCCTTCACTTTCACGATCGCGGAAGGCGTCAACACGACCGGCGCCGTGGAGGCTGGCGCGTTGACGATCTCGGCCGCATTGACGACCTCGGCAGGAACGCCGACTTCGGGTGTAACGGTAGCAGTAGCCATAACGGTGATCTCCTTCGACCTAAACGCGCGGCGCAAACCGCGCAGCACTGTACTCCTCAAGTTTAGACGCCCCAGCCTGCGGTAGCAAGCGGAGCATGGTCTAAGGAACTCCGATTAAGCACGTTCCGGAAGAGCCTGGCCTCTTCGCGACGGCCCAATCGTCCCTAAGGTGGGTTTCCGCAGCGCCTACGGTTTCGGAGCAGCAGGGACTACAGGAGCAGCAGGGGTCTTCACGGCCTTCGGCGTATGAGGGGTCTTCGGCACGACCGGCACCGCCGGTACCGTCGTAATCTTCGGGGCCACCGGGGCCACCGGCGGCAGCGGATCGACCGCGCTTTTGCGCACCGTCACGTCCCCATCCGTGGTCTCGATCAGCACCGCCGGGCCGCCTTTGCCCACCGTGCCATCCAGCTCCGGAGAGTCGTCGCTCCCATGTTTGGGCAGGCCGAAATCGTTTTCCACATCGCCATGCCGCGTCGAGGCCTTCACCGTGAACCCCGCGCCCGCAGGCACGCCAACGTCCACCGAGCCATGATGGTTCTCGACATCGACACTCCCCAGCGGCGACGCGCTGGTCAACGTCACCGAGCCGTCGCGGTTCTTCACCTGCACGTTGCCCTGCACGCGCTCGAGCGTAATGTTGCGGGCGCTCGTCTTCAGAACGACCGGGCCGAGCAACTGGTCCGCGCTCAAGTCCGATCCCGTATCCAGGTCCAAATCTCCATCCAGCCGCGCCATTTGGAAGTCCGTCCGGAAAGTCTGGAAATGCACCGCGCCGTCCACGCGCTCCATGTGCATCTTGCCCGAATAGCTGCCTCCCACCGACACGTCGCCATGCACGTCGGACACGTTGACGTCTCCGCCGCGGCCATCGACCGTCACTGGCCCCGTCACGCTGTGTACGGAAAAATTGACGCCGTCGTTATGCAGGTGCGCCACCACCGGCCCGGTCAGCCCGCTCAGATCCACGCTGTCGCCGTTGGCGTTCACCGTCACCGGAGCGTGCATCGCGCTCACCCGGACATCGCCGTGGTTCGAGGTCACGGTCAGCGTCACGCCGCGCGGCACGTCGATGGACAAATCCGCATGACCGCTCTCCACCTGCGGCACATGGACTGTCAACCGCCCGCCATCGTTACTAATCTCCGGCTGTAGGTCGCGGATCCGGCTATCGACGTCGCGGGTATTGAATGCGAACACCTGTTTGTGGATCGCGACATGCATCTGCCCATCGTCGCTGGTTCCGCTCACGGTCACGCTGCCGCGCGGGTTGTCGACGGTCAGGAAACCGTCCGCCGGGATCGCCTGGGCCATCGAATCGTCGCTGTCGTGGGGGTCACCGAACGCGTGGTTCCAGTCGCCCATGCCGAACCGGAAGTTGTCGTTGTTCCAATCGACCGAGCGCGCGGCCACATGCGCCATGCCGCCAAAAATCGCTACGAAGATCAGCAGCGCGATCACGCCGCCCCCCACGCGTCGCGACCCCACTG
>JALYTE010000055.1 GCA_030854435.1 Acidobacteriota bacterium
CGGCAATTCGCCGCGTTGCTGAACCAACCGCCGCCACGGTTCACCCGGAGCGAGCCCTTTTTGGGGCCCAAAGGATCCGCGATCGCCTCGGAACCAACATCGCCATACCAGTCATGGGTCCACTCGAACAGGTTCCCGTGCAGGTCAAACAGGCCACGCACACTCGGGCGCAGCTCCCGCAGCGGGTGAACGTGCTTGCCACTGTTCTCCGAGAACCAGCCAAATCGCCCCAGCAGGCTCACCTCGCTACTATTACCATACGCCGACCGAGCGCCCGACCGACTTGCCACTTCCCACTCCGCTTCCGTCGGCAACCGAAAGCCCCGACGCCCCAGCTCGAGCGGCCAGTTGCGCGGAGCCCAGTTCGCCTCTGGATTCGGTTCGCGCGGATAACGCTCCTTGTCCAGCGTTTCCGGATTCGCATAAGGCTGGTCCGCCTCCGACAACCCCGACTGCTGCCCCAGCCAGCGGCAAAAACCAACCGAGTCGTACCAATCGGCACCAAAGCCGGCATCGGCCGGTTTGGCATCAAATTGTTGCATGTATGCGGCGTACTTGGGCGAAAAGGCGATCAACTCCTCCAAGGTGATCTCCCGATCCAGCAGCGCAATGGGACGCGTGAGCGTGACGGGGTGGAGAGTCTCGGTTTTCTGCCGGTCGGGTTCGTCATCGACCGAGCCTATCGTGTAATCGCCCGCCGGGAACACGACGAAGGTGTAATAAAAGGTTTTCGGTGGCGGTGGTTCGGCCGGTGGTTCGGACTTGCTCTGCTCAGGCGGCGTTTCGGACCTGCCCGAAGTGCCCGTCTTCGCCGTGTCGCCTTCCTCAGATTTGGGTTTCTCCGAAGTCGACGGGGGCTCCGGTCCAGGGTTTTTCTCGGCCGGTTGTTCCTTGGGCTTCGGTGGCGGAGGCGGTGGCACGGTGACGGCCAACGTGAACCATTCGCGGTCGGCGGCATAAGGCACCGCCGTTTGATCCACCTGGCGAGCTACGTCGGTCTGACCCCATTGCCGCAGCAGCCAACCCGCTGCCCCATGCACGCCTGAACTGGGATCATTTCGATACCAGTCGGCCAGTTGCTTCAGGAGAGATTCCCGACGCGCCGCGGGGATTTCATCCCGCGTAAATTCGCCGAGTGCCAGCAGCAGCGCGTACCGTGCGCTGCGCGGATAGCGATCGACCGGGCTGTCACTCACGATACGCAAGCAGTCCAGAAGCGCGTCCACACTCACACCGCGCGGTCGGCAACGGAAGATGAATTGGGTGAGCGCTTCCGGATCATCGGTCATTTCAAAGACCGGCAATACTTGCTCGTGCTCGCCTCGTCGCAGCAGTGTCGCCGCGGCATTCGCGCGGCGCTGGCCCAAAGCGACCCGTTGACTCTGAGGCAACTCGGCCGTCGGTGTCTCGTTGACCTGCGCGGTAAGCAGCTCCCGCGCGGCGGCGGCGGGATGCTGCTGGAGAATCGGAAGCAACGTGCCGAACGCGTTGGCGTCGGCGTCGATCAACAAGCTCGCCAGCTTTTCCGCATCGTTCTTGGCGTACTCGGCCAACAGCGACGTGGCCAGCGAACGCGGCAACTCGCCCTGCTTGGGGTCGGTGAAGATCTTGGTCAGGGGCTCAACGAGGGTCTCGGCCGCGCCTCGCAGTGCTTCCTGCCACTGGCCGACAAACACGGGGTTCAACGTCACCAGTTGGTTGGCAACCTCCGGCGCGGCCTCGGTCCATTTGGCATTGTCGGGGTCGTACTTGGCCAGCGCCCCGGCGGCGCGCAGCCGTTGTTGTTCTGGATCGCTTTCCCGGCCGGCAAGCACGGTCCAAAGACGTTGAGTAATCGCCGCCTGGTGATCGACCAGCGCGTCGCGAAGGACCGGGAACCTGGCGGCCTCGGCGCGCAGCAGTTGTTCGTAGAGGTAATCGACCTGGCGCTCGTCGCTCGCCACCAGGGCCAACGACAGGTGCAGCTTTTCGGCCGAGCCCTCCTTCGTCTGGGCCAGCCGCCGCTCCAGCAGTGGTCTGGTCCATTGGGCATTTTGGCCCAATTGCTTCACAATCTCAGGCACTTGCCGGATATCGGCGTTCACGAGCGACTCGACCAGACCTCGGGCATGCGTCACGTTCTGCGTCTGTTCATTCGCTCGCCGCGCGATCGCGGTGGCGGCGATACCGCCGAGCACCAGCACGACGATGGCCGCCGCGGCAGCCCCCGCGATGCCCTTGTGGTTCCGCCTCCAGCGCGCAATCCGCCGACGCAATGGCTCGCGGTGGACCGAAACCGGCTCATCGGCGATCCAACGCTCGATGTCGTCGGCCAAGGCCCGCGCTGACGGGTACCTATCCCGGGGCTTCAGCGACATGGCCCTCAGGCAAATGGCCTGCAAGGCCGGCGCTACATCCTTCTTGACCGTGCGGGGTGGCGGGAAGTCGCCCTTCAAGACCTGCTCCACGGTCGTCCAGACGTCGGACTCGGGAAATGGCGCGCGGCCCGTCAACAGGCAATAAAGCGTTGCACCGAGACTGTAGACGTCGGTGGCGGGTCCCATGATGTCGAGCCGCCCCTCGGCCTGCTCAGGACTCATGTATTGCGGCGTGCCCATCGCCGAGCCCATCTGCGTGTGTCCCGAACCGCTCCCCGAGGCGGGTTGCCAGGTGCGTTCGCCGGTCTCGGTTTCGGAGTCGCGGCGCCCTAACGCTTTGGCAAGGCCCCAATCGACGACCAGCGTTTCGCCGTATTTGCCCAACATCACGTTGTTGGGCTTCAGGTCGCGGTGCAGCACGCCCCGGCTGTGGGCGTACTCGATGGCGTTGCAAACGTCGATCAAGCGGCCGAGTAGCTTGCG
>JALYTE010000057.1 GCA_030854435.1 Acidobacteriota bacterium
CAATTGCAGGATTTGCGCCTGGGAGTCGGCCAGCCGTTGCTGTGCGGCGGAGATCGCTCCCGAAAGCGTCTCGACCCGCTGCTCGAGTTGCACGGACGACGTTGCGGGTGCAGGCGCGGCGGTGGAAGCCGGAGTATCCTGCGCCAAGCTGCTGCAAGGATCCGGTCCCAGTCCGAGGAGCAGGCCGACAAGAACAAAAAAAAACGTGCGTCTCATGTTTCCGACTCATTGACAAGATTGTGATCAGGTGCTGTAGGCCGGATGCCAGACGGGGTTGCGCTGAAGGCAGAGTTTTCCGGTTCGGGACTTGCGCTCGCGCCCTTGCTGGAAGCTTCGGCAAGCGCCGCCAACGCGGCCTTTGGGAGTGTCATGGTAAAGACGGTGCGGCCCTCCAGACTTTCTTCCAACTCGATTTTCCCGCCATGCTCCTGAGCGATCTGTTGTGCCAGGGTGAGGCCCAACCCGACGCCGCTCTCCTTGCCTTCGCTGACAAAAGGCATGAACATCGTTTGGCGGACGCGCTCGGGAACGCCGGGCCCGTTGTCGATCACTTGTATGAAGTGGTCCCATTCGTCTTCCGCCAGATAAATCGTGACCTGGGCGGGTGGTCTACCGCGCCGCGCTGCCTGGCACGCATTGAGTAGCAAGTTGTACATTGCACGACCCAGTTTCTTAGAGTCTACACACGCCTCAAGTGGCCCGTGTCCGGTGGCCACGACGCTGACGTCGCGCGCCGCGGGGTGTGATCGCACCAGCCCAACCGCGTATTGAGCCAACGCGGCCAGCGAGGCCGGGGCAGGATGCAGGGCGCGGCCCGTTTGGGTGAACAGGAGTAGCGAGTCGAGCAGGTCCGTCATGCCCTGCACGGCCGCTTTTACATCGAGAAAAAGGTCCTCGCGCTCCGATTGAGGAAGCCTCCCGTCGCTGAGAAATTCTGCGTTCGCATACATCGCCGAAAGATAGTGCCTCAGATCGTGCGAGACGGAGCTTGCCATCCGCCCAATGGTCGCGAGGCGTTCGGAGTCGAGCAGGTCGTTCTGGGTCCGCTTCAACTCCACCCTCATGCGTTCGAAGGCCCGGCTCAGTTCGCGAATCTCCTGCACGCCGTCTTCACGCAGCCGATAGTTGAAGTTTCCCTCGGCCAGCGCTCGCGTGCCTTCGACCAATGCCCCGATGGGGCGGGTGAGCGTTCGCGAGATTGAGATGAGCATTCCAGCGCCCGTGACCAATGCAAATAGCGCCAACGTCATCACCCACTGGTTGACGCGGCGGTTCAGCAGCGCGGCTTGCTCGAACGACTTGAGGACAACGAGTTGTGGCGCGCCGTTTCCATCCACATTTGGGCCCAGTGGGACCGCGGCCGCAAGATAGTGGTCGCCTCCCAGCGTCAGATTGCGGTCCTGAGCGGGCGCGCGCAACAACTGGCCTTCCTGAATGCTGAGTTGACGTTGCAAGTCCGGTTTCAGAGTGCTGGCCACGATGCTTCCGCGGGCGGTGAACGCGACCTCGGCGGCCGCCGCTTCGCTGACTTCGCGCGCGACCCGCTGGTCGACTTCGTAACCCAGGGCCACCAGGCCGAGGCGACTGTTTCGTTCCGTGCTTCCAAACAGCAGGGGATGGACGGAGACTTCATAGAGTCTTCCCGCGAAGCAGAGCAACGCGGGTCCGTCAGAATGTTCGAGGCCGCTTTCCATCTGCTGCTGTACCGTCGAGTGGTCCAACAGGACACCGCGATTGTAAGCGGCGATCAGTTTGCCATTGCGATCCAACAGCGCGAAAAAATCGCTCCCGCTGACGCGCCAGAACTCGGTGCCGCCGTCGACGATGGTGCGTTCGTCGCCCGTCATCAGGGCCTTCAGGCTGGGCAGGTCGGCGAGCAGAGCGGATTCGCGGTCGAGCAGCTCTCGCCGCTGTCGGGCGAGATTTTGATACGTCATCACCGAATGTTGAAGATCGGACGTCAGGCTGGCACGGACTTGATGCTGAACGATGGAGCGAAGGATCAACAGACTGACGACCGTGCCGCCGAAGGACAGCAGCAGCAGTGGGATCATCAGCGTCGTCCGCAGTCGCAGCCTGCTCATGAACGGCGCTCGCCGGTGTGTTCTCGCTGGATCCATCGGCTTCAGCCTTCGCTCACGAACTTGTAACCGATGCCGTGCATGGTGCGAAAGTGGACGGGCTGGGCCGGATCGATCTCCAGCTTCTGGCGCAGCTTCATGATCTGGTTGTCGACGGTGCGCGTGGTCGGATAGGACGTATAGCCCCACACTTCGTTGAGCAGTTCCTCGCGGGTGATGACGCGCTCGGCGTGGTCGACAAGATACTTCAGGAGTTTGACCTCATGCGCCGTCAAGACCACCGGGGCGTCGCCTTTGGAGAAAACCATTGCCGAAAAATCTGCCGCGACGCTGCCGAAACGGACCAGGCTGCCCTGCTTCGCGCCGAAACTTTGGGTGCGGCGAATCGCGGCCTGAACGCGGGCCATCAACTCACGCGGGCTAAACGGTTTCGTGACGTAGTCGTCCGCGCCAAGCTCCAGCAGAAGCACCTTGTCGGCGACCTCGGAGATCGCGCTGAGAACAATCACCGGAGTCGTGGGCGACCAGGCCTTGATCTCCTTGCAGACCTCGCGGCCGGAGATTCCAGGCAGCATCAAGTCCAGCACGATGGCCGCCGGACGCAACGTCTTGCAGACGGCCAGACCCTCGGCACCGTCCCCCGAGATGTGGACGTTGTAACCCTCCGTGCTGAACTGCCGGTGCAAGGCCTTCTGAATTCGAGGGTCGTCTTCAATCACCAAAATTGTGTTTATTGTCATGACCCAAATCTCCACACGCGTCTCGACGACACGCCATCAGGTTTCATCGTCGCTCGAGGCGTTGCAATGTCCTCCAGTGTGGCAGCTTCGCGACTCGGATTGCGGCTTGTATACCAAGATATGACAAAGCGGAGACGAACCTGAGACAAAATCGCCCCTGAACGCGATGGTTTCAAAAATTCTCCGTTCCGCCAACGACAACGCTTAGCGTCCGCAGCTGGATCGCAACGCTCATGCGTGAGGTTGCGGTGGCGAATGTAGTGCAGGTCGAATGGCGGATTTTCATAGATCGGAGCGATGCGCCCTGTGCGCGCTCACTTCCGTTCTGCTCTTTCGCAGGATCGCTCGCAATACTCTCGGCCTCTCTTGCGACCCTACACTCTAAGCTTGCGTCTAAACTGGCGTATGCGCTCAACTCTCGCACTGACCGTCCTCGGCGCACTCCTCATGACCTCCGGCTGCCATCGCGCTCGCTACATCCCGCCCGAATCGCCAATGCCCGCCAACACTGTCCTCCTCTCCCAGATGATGCGCGAGCTTTCCGCGCGGCCCGGCTTCACGGATTCCGTGCTCGCGCAAATCGGCAAAGGCGGCAAGAAAGGTCCGGCGCTGCTCACCCCCGCGCTGGTCGACGACCTCCGCAAGCGCATCCTCGGCGAGGATTGGAGCGGCCTCGACCGTTTCCCCGGATGGACGATGCATGCGATCAACCCAGCCGTGCGTGTCGCCGGACATGAAGCGGGCAAGAGCGAATCCGCCGAGAATCTTTCCGCCGTCCACCCCGGAGCGTCGCCCTCGGCGGCGGAAGCGCGCGAGTTTCTCGACCTCGGCCCCTACGTTCTCGACCAAGCCGAAACCCTTTCGCTCGACACTCCTTCCACGCTGCCCGCATTCAGCGCCGAAGGCATCGTGACCCCTCTTGGCAACGGCGTCGTGCGCGGCGACGGCCCCAACGCGCTCGCGCCCGAACACAGCGAATCGCAACGCCTCGCCGACGCGCTCAACCGCCTCGCCGTCAACAAGATCGACGGCGCACAGCGCTTCGTCGTCGGCATCGGAGGCCAGGCCGCCATCACGCCGCAGAAC
>JALYTE010000076.1 GCA_030854435.1 Acidobacteriota bacterium
CCAGTGGTTGGGCCGACGAGAAATCTGGCGCGAATCGAGTCAAGCAAAGGCTTCACTCGCGAGTTGCTCTCAAAACACAATATTGCCGGAAACCCCTTTTTCAAACGGTGCGAATCGTTTAAAGATGTCGCGGAAATTCTCGCGCGTTTTCCTGGGCGGCACGTCATCAAGGACGATGGCCTCGCCGGAGGCAAGGGCGTAAAAGTTTGCGGCGACCATTTATTGTCGCTCGACGACAGTCTCGCTTATTGCAAGGGGCTTGTCGCGCAGGGCCATTCGTTTGTGATTGAAGAAAAGCTGGTGGGCGAGGAGTTTTCGCTGCTCAGTTTCTGCGATGGGAAAACTCTGCGTCACATGCCTGCTGTGCAGGACCACAAGCGAGCGTACGACGGCGACAAGGGCCCCAACACCGGTGGCATGGGCAGCTATAGCGACGCCGATGGAAAGCTGCCGTTTCTAAGCGACGAGGACATCGTTGTGGGCCAAGAGACTAATGAGTTCGTTGCGGCGGCGCTCGCGGTGGAGTGCGGCGCGCCGTATCGGGGCATTCTGTATGGAGGCTTCATGGTGACGGCAGATGGCGTGAAGCTCATCGAATACAACGCACGCTTCGGAGACCCCGAGTGCCTCAATCTGCTCACACTTCTTGAGACGGATTTCGTGCAAATTTGCCGGGCGATCGTCGATGGAACGCTCGCAGAGGTTGCTGTGAGTTTCGCTCCCAAAGCGAGCGTCTGTAAGTACATTGTTCCTGAAGGCTATCCTGAGAATCCGCGCGCAGGCGATTCGATTGAGTTGCCTCATGAGTTGCCTCAAGGTGTCACGCTCTACCTCGGTTCCGTGGACTTGCGGGACGGCGAGTTGATCGCAACGGGTTCGCGAACCCTGGGAATTGTAAGTGTGGCTGGGAGTGTCGATGAGGCGGAAGCGTTGTGTGAGCAAGTTGCGACGCAGGTCCCGGGGCGGTTTTTTTATCGCGCCGACATCGGAACGGCTGCTGCGATTGCGAAGCGAGTCTCGCACATGAATGCGTTGAGGTTGGTATGAGTTTAAAGATTGGAGTGCTTGGTTCAACGCGCGGGACAGCGCTCCAGGGCGTGATCGGCGCGATCGCGGCGGGCGCGTTGGATGTTGAGATCGCGCTGGCCATTTCGGACAAGGCGACCGCGCAAATCCTCGCGCGCGCCGCGGAACATGGTATCTGTGCGGAGTTCATCAACCCTGCGGGTTTGACGCGCGATGAGTTCGATTCGCGGGTGACGGACGCACTGCGGAACGCTGGAGTACAGCTCGTGTTGATGATCGGTTATATGCGGATCGTTTCGTCCGCGTTCGTCGCTGAGTGGAGCGGAAGATTGTTGAATGTCCATCCTTCGCTGCTGCCCGCATTCGGTGGCCTGATGAACAGGAGCGTGCATGAGGCGGTGCTGGCCGACGGCGTGACCGAGACGGGCTGCACGATTCATCAAGTGACTGCGGACGTCGATGGCGGGCCGATCGTTCTACAGAAGAAATGCGCGGTGCTGCCGGATGATACGGTGGAGTCATTGAAGGACCGCGTGCAGGCGCTGGAGCAGGCGGCGTTCGTCGAAGTGTTGCGGGATTGGAGAGCGTGATGGCGAAGCGAAAAGACATCGTCGTTAGCATCGTCATGGGTTCCAAGTCCGATTGGCCGACGATGGAAGAAGCGGCAAAGGTGCTCGGCGAATTCGGCGTCGGCTATGAGGCGGAAGTCGTCTCCGCGCATCGCACGCCGGACAAAATGGCGCGATATGCGGAGACTGCAAAGCAGCGTGGACTACGAGTGATTATTGCAGGCGCGGGCGGGGCGGCGCATCTGCCGGGCATGATTGCGGCCAAGACGAGCCTTCCGGTGCTGGGCGTGCCGGTGATGAGCAAGGCGTTGAGCGGTCTGGATTCCCTGCTGTCGATCGCGCAGATGCCGGCGGGGATTCCGGTCGCGACGTTTGCGATCGGCGAGGCGGGCGCGAAGAACGCGGGGCTGTTCGCGGTCGCGATTCTGGCGCTTGAAGACAAGAGGATTGCGATGAAGCTCGAAAAGTATCGCGCCACGCAGACAAAAATTGTTCTGAAGAATCCCGATCCGAGCCGATGAAACTTTCCCACTCACGTATCGGGGTTCTGGGCGCTGGACAACTGGCGCTGATGCTGGCTGAGGCTGGCAGGTCGCTCGACGTTGAGGTGATTTGCGCGGGTCAGCGGGGCGATTGCGCCGAACAGGTCGCGCCGGTGGTGGTCGTCGACCTGGAAGATCGGGCCGCGGTGCGCGCGTTCGCCTCGCAGGTCGATGCGGTCACGATTGAGAGCGAGAATATCGACACCACTGTTTTGCAAGGCCTGAACCTGTACCCCAACGCGAGGGCCATCGGCATCGCGCAGGACCGCTTGATCGAGAAGCAGTTCTTTGAGCTGTGCAGGATTGGCGTAGCGCCGTTTGCGGCGGTCGATAGCGTTGTAGATTTTGAGCGGGCGTTCGCAATAACGGGCGTGCCCGCGATTCTGAAGACGCGGCGCGGAGGCTACGACGGCAAAGGTCAGGTGCGATTACAGCATCGGCAAGATGCTGTCGACGCTTTCGCCGAAGTTGGCGGCGTGCCTTGCGTCCTTGAAGGAACAGTGCGATTCGAGGCGGAGATATCGCTGATCGCGGCCCGCAATGCGGCCGGTCAAATCGCGTTCTATCCGCTCACGGAAAACTTGCACCACGAAGGCATCTTGCGGACTTCTATCGCACCTTTCATTCATGCCGGCCTGCAAGTAAAAGCGGAAAGTTACATGAGCGCGGTGCTCGAGCGGCTTGAATATACCGGCGTGCTGGCGATTGAATTTTTCGTACTAGGGGACACGTTGCTGGCGAATGAGATGGCGCCGCGCGTACACAATTCGGGACACTGGACGATTGAAGGTGCGGACACATCGCAATTCGAAAACTGTCTGCGTGCGATGTCGGGAATGGAGCTTGGCAGCACGCGGAGCCGACCGACGGTGATGCTGAACTGTATCGGCGCCATGCCAACGGTCATGGAAACAACGCCCTTCCCAATGTTGTTTCGCCACGACTATGGCAAGGACGTGAGGGCCGGAAGAAAAGTCGGACACCTTACGTTTCCCGCTTCGGAAACGGCCGCGATTGAAGAGTGGCAGCGGCGGCTGACGCAACTATAATTGGGTGGTGAGCGGCGTCCATGCACAATTCCCGAACCAGACACTGCTTTTCGACGCGGACGACACGCTGTGGGAAAACAATGTTTATTTTGAGCGCGCGATCGCCGCGTTCATCTCCTATCTGGACCATCGCGTTCACACCGATGAAGAGGTCCGCGAGCATCTGAATCTCTGCGAGCGAGCGACCATTGCGACGCACGGTTATGGCCTGAAAAGTTTTCACCGTTCGCTTGTCGATTGCTTCGAGCAGCTTTCCGACGAGCCCGCGACTGCGGAGAAGCATGCGCGCATCGTCTCATTCGCGAACTCGATTGCCGAGCACGAAATTGAATTGCTTCCGCGCGTGGAAGAAACTCTTCGCGAATTGAAGCGGCGGCACAGGCTGATTTTGGTCACGAAAGGCAATCCGGATGAGCAGCGCGGGAAGCTGGAGCGTTCCGGGCTCGCTGCGCTGTTTTCAGGCGTTGAAGTGCTTCCGGAGAAGCACGAAGCTGCCTATCGCACCCTCGCGGGGCACCATCAATGCGATGCCGCCACGACGTGGATGATTGGCAACTCGCCGAAGTCGGACGTGAATCCGGCGATGGCCGCGGGGTTGAATGCGGTCTTCATCCCGCATGACTTTACGTGGGCACTGGAGCACGAGGTGATCGACGCGCCGCCGCATGGGCAGTGGCTCATCGAGCTCAGCGCGTTCGCGGAATTGACGCAGCACTTCTAGTCTCGTTACGGCTCGTCTTTGTAAATCCCCATCTGCGGCTCGCCGCCTTCGACCATGCGCGCGCGAAACATACCCGGCGTGTTGAAGCCCCATGCGAGCTGGCCGTCAGGCGTGATGGCGATGACTCCACCGTCGCCTTTGAGCGCGGTGAGTTGCTTGCCGATGACGTCGTCCACCGCGGCTTGCAAGGCCATGCCCTTGTACTGGACGAGCGCGCAAATGGTGCGCGCGACGGTGAGGCGGATGAAGTATTCGCCCGTCCCGGTGGCCGAGACGGCGCAGGAATCGTTGGCGGCGTAGGTGCCCGCGCCGATGATGGGCGAGTCCCCTACTCTGCCGAAGCGTTTGGCCTGCGTGCCGCCGGTGGTGGTGCCCGCGGCGATGTTGCCATGACGGTCGCGCACGACGATGCCGGTGGTTCCCCACTTGTGCGCGTCGGGCGTTTCGAGTGCCGCAACCGGTTTCGCAGGCTCCGGGGGCGCGCCTGCGGGGCGCGGCGGGATAGGCCTGCCTTCCTTCTTCAACTGGCGCACCAGCCCCTGCCAACGCGGCTCGGTAAAGAAGTACGAGTTGTCGACTTGTTGCAGGCCGACGCTGGCGGCGAACTCGTCCGCGCCCGCGCCGACCAGCATCACATTCGAAGACTTCTCCATGACCGCGCGAGCGAGCGAAATCGGATTTTTCGTGCGTGTGACCCCGGCGACGGCTCCGGCTTTGAGGGTCTTGCCGTCCATGATCGCCGAGTCGAGTTCGTTCTTGCCATCGGCGGTGAAAACCGCTCCCTTGCCGGCGTTGAAGAGCGGGTCGTCCTCGAACTTGCGCAAGGCCGCCTCGACGGCGTCGATGGACGAACCGCCCCTATCGAGCACGGCCGCGGCGGCGTGGATCGCTTCGTCGAGACCGGCGCGATAGGCCCGATCGCGCTCCGGCGTCATGGAGCCGCGCTGGATGACGCCCGCACCACCGTGCATCACGATGGCCCACTTGCCAGCGGGCGCTTTCGTCACCAGCGGTGACTGTTGTGCCCAGGCTCCGCAGGCGGATGCGGCGGCGAGAAGGAAGACGAGACTTCGCAAAGTTGAGCGCATGGAAAACTCCTTAGTGAGTGATATTATCCTCAAGCAGCTACTGACTCTTTTTCCAACCTTCGCCATCCCACCGCGACTGCGAGCAGACGCTCCCGAAGCAAAGCGACTTCACGCGCTGGCGCTCGGGTTCAGGCAGTTGCCAGCGGCCCTCCTTAGACCATAACGCAAACACAAGCTGCTGTTGCAACATCGATGCCGCCTGCGCGGGCGTGCCATTGGCCGGCATCGTCCATTCGCTCTGCCGTCCCTGCCACTCCTTCATCACACGGTCGAGTCTGGCAAGAGCAGCCGCAGCGTCCTCCTGTCCGCCAAAACGCGACAAAAGATAGAGCGCGTTCTGGGCCTCCCGGTCCGTCCCACTCGTGAATTGCTCGCGAAGCTCGGCGCGTAGAGCCTCGGGGTAGCTGGCATGGCGCGCCTCCATGACGTTGTTGAAGGAGAACATGATGCCGGCGGTGTTTGTTGTAGACGACGCCGGCAGAAGTGCCGTGACCGTCTCAGGATGCCAGCGTATAAGGTACGCAATGACCGCGCCGCGAACGTAGCTGTCCCATCCCGGGTGGGTTTGGTAGAGCGTGAGCACCGACGGATAGATAGCGTCCGAAGCAAAGCGTGCGAGCACGAGCGTCTTCTCCGGCCAGGGCGCAACGCCCGGCGCGCCACGCGGGTCTGCGGCATGCGCCGTCACTTGCTGCAAGAGACAACCGTCCGTGGCGGGAAGCGTCTTTGCAGGAATCGCGGCCATCTGTTTCATCTGGACGTGCGAGCGGGGATCGCAGATTTCGCGCTGCACGTAGGGTGCGGCCGCTTCCGGATCGAGTTCAATCAGCCGCTCCAACGGATCGCCGTATCCGACGAACTGGGCCGGCGGCTTGTCGAGCATGGCGCGCAACGCAGGCACAAGCGTGGGAGTGCGAACGGCCTGCCAACGAGTCTGGAGCAGCATCCCTTGCGCCATAGGGTCCATATGGATGAACTCGCTCGCGACCAGGGGCCGAACAAACTCTTGCTGCCCGGCATCCAGTTCGGCGTACTCCATCAGGAAGTACGCGGTATCGATAAGGTTCTGGCCGTTGCGTTGCGGCAACGTATCGATGATTTGCTGGACATCGGCATGGTGAAGGCCAGCGGCGCGCCGGGTTGCTTCGTCCGCTTTCGGCATGGCCACCAACATCTGCCAGCCCGG
The DNA here is from genome assembly GCA_030854435.1 of Acidobacteriota bacterium. Taxonomy (GTDB): domain Bacteria; phylum Acidobacteriota; class Terriglobia; order Terriglobales; family Acidobacteriaceae; genus Granulicella. The sequence continues at coordinate 6,182 of JALYTE010000076.1, forward strand.
AATCGTCTTGCCGGCCTGGAAGGCGCGCGTCTGCTGGATGGCCCCCAGGACCGAAGCATCGGGCACCCGCCGCACGTCGCGCCACACGTCTTCAAGCAGTTTTAGCTGTAGTTCGAGAT
>JALYTE010000095.1 GCA_030854435.1 Acidobacteriota bacterium
AGCGAGAAGTCGAAGTCGGAGACGAGCATAAGGGCAGAGTGAAGAGTGGAGAGCGAAGAGAAGCGACTAATGTTGCGGTGTGGCCATCTTGACGGCTTCGTCGAGCGCGGCCTGCACCGAGGCGAGGTCGGGTGGGACGTGCGCGGGCCAGGTGAAGGTGACGGTTGAAAAAGGTTTGGGGATGAGGAAGCGATCCCACGAGCGGAATTGCCAGGCGCGATTCGGCAGCGCGTAGTAGACGCCGATCCAGGTCGCGCCAGTGAGTTCCGCGAGTTGCACGACGCCGGGTTTGGCGACCATGTTGGGGCCGCGCGGGCCGTCGGCGGTGATGGCGCAACGATGACCTTCGGCATAGGCCTGCGTCATGTTGCGGAGGCCGGCAGCGCCGCCACGCGAACTCGAACCGCGCACGGGATAGAAACCGAGACGCTCGACAGTGCGGGCGATGAGTTCGCCATCGAAGGACGGCGAGATGAGAATCGCGATGCCCTTGTTGCGAAAGCGATGCGCGCAGACCAGCAGCGTGCGATGCCAAAAGGCGAACACCACGGGGCCGGGGATTTCGATGCCCACGCGAACGCCGGGCGCGTTGATGTCGCGATAGCGCAGGGTCGCGCCGAGAGCACGGATGAAAGCGGCGGCGAGCGGCGGAACGACGGCCAGCGCGAGACGCTGCATGCGAGTGTAGGCGGCCACAAGGTTCAAGTGTAGCGGTTGGAATGAAATCCCTATTCGTTAGCACGTCAAAAATAAGCAGCAGCAAGAAGAAAAGCAGGTTCTTCGCTTCGCTCAGAATGACAATTCAAATCAAGGATGCAGTTCAAATCAGAATGGCGGTTCCAATAGTGCGGGCGCGATAGCATGGAGTCCATGCGGCACAGCACATGCGGCGACATCCAGACTTCCGTGCTCGGCTTCGGTTGCGGCTCGGTGCTCGGTCGCGTGGGCCGCGGCGCTTCGCTGCGCGCGATGAACGTCGCGTGGGACGCCGGGATCACGCTGTTCGATACGGCGCGCAGTTACGGTTACGGCGAGGCCGAAGCCGTGCTGGGCGAGTTTCTGCGCGGCAAACGCGACCGTGCCATTGTCGCGACGAAGTTTGGCATCGCGCCGGAAAAACCGAGCACGCTGAAACGTATCGTGGTCCCCGTTGTCCGCGCGGCGATGCAAGTGCCGGGAGTTCGCGGCTTGCTGAAGCGCGGCGGCAACGGTGAGCGGAAGTTCGGCGAGTTCACCGCCGAGGGGCTGCAGACGTCGCTTGAGGAGAGCCTGCGCCAGCTTCGCACCGACTATGTGGACGTGCTCTTTCTGCATGAAGCGACGGCGGAGGCGATGCATCGCCACGACTTGATGGCCGCGCTCGACGCCCTGGTACAGGCGGGCAAAGTGCGGCGTGTGGGCCTGTATGGCGGTGCCGATGTGGTCACCGAAGGTCTTGCTGGCGGGCCTGCGACGCTTGGCGCAATGCAGTTTGGCGGCGATTGTTTCGATCCGGTCGCGACTGGATTCGCAGCGAACAATTCGCGCGGAGTGCTGCTGATTGCGAACCATCCATTTGGAAGCGAGGAGCGCGTCGCGCGCATTGCGACGACACTTACAGAAATGTCTTCGGATGAAAGCGTGCCGGTCGAGTTGCGCGAGAAGCTGCGCGGCGGCGATTGGCCGATCCTGCTCGAAGCGATTCTGGGGATGGTGTTGCAGCGCAGCGACGCGCTGGTGTTTTCGATGATGCGGGAGGACCATCTGTGGGCCAATGTTCGCGCGGTCAAGAGCGGTCGCTTCACGGATGTGGAGTTGGAAATCATGCAGGCGCGCATGTTGCGCGGGCCCGTTGCGCGGTGAATTAGTGCGGTGAATTAGTGCGGTGAATTAGCGCGATGAAGCAGCGCTTGGGCCCAGCCTGTAACGCCTCGCGTACACTCATCCCCATGCTCCGTCCCTATCGAGGAATCCACCCCTCCATCCCCGTCAGCGCTTACGTCGACTTATCCGCGCAGGTCATCGGCGACGTCACCCTCGGCGAAAACTCCAGCGTCTGGATGAACGCCGTCCTGCGCGGCGACGTCAACTCCATCCGCATCGGTGCCGGCTCGAACGTCCAGGATTGCGCCGTCCTGCACGGCATGAGGCACCTCTACCCGGTGATCGTTGGCGACCGCTGCACCATCGCCCACAACGCCACCGTCCACGGC
>JALYTE010000104.1 GCA_030854435.1 Acidobacteriota bacterium
GCGCTGATCGACGCGCTCCAGGCTCTTGGAAATGGTGCGAATCGCGAGCAGTTCGCGGTCGGTGTTGAGCGAGTTGTACTCGCTGTCGTCGGCGGCAAAACTGCCCGCATCGTCGGGCGTCGCATCGGTCGAGCCGGTGCCACCGTTCGCGAACCCCGTCGCGTCGCTGCCGTTGTACTTTGCCAATCCGCGCAGCAATAGGGTTTTGTCGGCGGTAAAATCCTGGTCCATTGTCAGGCCGGTCGAAAGGCTTACCAGCGCGACCAAATCCGCTGGCTGCATCTGTTTGTTGACGTAGTTCTTCGCGGCATCGATGGCACGATCGATGTCCTCATCCTGCATCGAGCTCAGGTCGAAGAACATGACGATCAACCGGTGGTCGCGCAACTGCTGCGCGTTGGCGGCGAGGTTGGTGTTGAGCATTTCCGCAATCGAGACCTTGCCGGTCGTGGTCTTCTCGACGAGCGCCGCCGCCTCATCGACGTTCTGATAGTCGAAGCTGGCGATCTTCTGCGGCTTGTTGTTCTCAAAAATTTGAAAGTCGGTCGCCTTCAACCCCTTGATCACGGTGCCCGTCTTCTTGTCCCGCGCAATCACGTTTGTCAGCACGATGTCAGTATTGACCTTTAGCGTGTACGTCCCCTCGCTCGTCTGCTGCGGCTGTTGCGAATCCTGCTGCGGCGCGCCCTGCACCACGGGCGCACTGGTCTGTTGCGCGGGCAAGCCCGTCGTCATCAAACCGATCATCGTCGCCGCAACAAATGTCCGCATCTATAAGCTCGCTGTTTCCTGTTTCCTGTTAGCTGTTTCCTGCTCTTAGAACCTGTACCGCGCCTGCACCAGCAACTCCCGCGTCTTCGCAGCGCTCGTCACCTGCCCATAGTTCGCCGAGTTCACCGTCGTGTCGATCCCGTTGTACTGCACGGTGTTGAAGGCGTTGCTCGCGGTCACTCGCGCCTCGAACGAACGCGTGTCGCCAAGCTGCACCGTGCGCGCCAGCGAAACGTCGGTTGAAACCGTCCCTGGCCCTTCGATGGAGTTGCGCGACGCTGTACCGAAGCCATTGGCCGGTGCTACGAAGGCTGCCTTGTTGAAGAAGTTGTTGAGCGTCCCGGTGCCTCTGATCGATTGCGTGAAGTCGCGATCAGGTCGCAGCGTGAACGTTCCTCCGGCGAGTTCCTGTGCAGCGCTGGAAGAAAAGGACGGCGTAAAGTACAAGCCGCTCGAAAACGTAAAGTTGCCGCTCAGGGAAAATCCATCCAACACCTTCGACCACGCGCCGCCCTTGTTCAAGTATGCGCGATTGGGGCCGAATGGAAGCTCCGTCACCCAGTTGCCGGTCAGCTTGTGGCGCACGTCGAAGCTCGAATTGCCTTCTTCGAGGTCGAGCCGCCGATCGTCCTGCACGGTCGAAATACTCGAACCGCCAATCGACGACGCATTGTCGATGGAGTGCGAATACAGATACGTCGCGCCCAGCGCCACGCCCTTGAACTGGCGCTTCTGCGCGCTCACGATCAACTGGTTCAGGTGCGATCCTGCAATCGAATCTTCATAGGTGAACGCCTGCGCATTGGTCGTCGTAACGGCGTTCGCGGTATGGTTGGGCGCGCGCACGATGTCCAGGTTGCTGCCCTTGGATCCGTTGTAGCCGACATTGAAAACGATCCCCATCGGCAGCGTGCGCTGAATGTTGAAGTTGAAAACCTGCACCAGCCCCAGTCGGTAATCCTTGTTCACGGCGTAGTCGTTCTGAATGGCTTTGCCGGAGCAGCCAAACCCATTCGCCAGCGTGAGCGTCTGCGACGTCACGGTCGGGGTCGTCGGCGTCACGGCCAAGCAGCCGTTGGGGTTCGCGGCGGTCGAGAGCGTATTGGTTTCGGTCGCCGCGAACGGCGGTTGGAACGCCAGGTTGCGCGCGAACGTCGCGAACTGCCCGGTGTTGTAGTTGATCCCGTAACCACCACGAAACACTGTGTCCTTCAGCAAATTCCCGGCAAACTTCGGACGGTACGCAAACCCAAATCGCGGCGCGTACAGAGTGCGGTCGGGGTTCACCAGGCCGTGCGGATACTTGCCGAGAAACGCTCCCGTGCCGTCCGGCAACACCGGATCGACCGCGGTGAAGTCCGCATTGTGGTCGAGATTGACCAGCCGGTTGTTCTTCTCCGAATATGGCCCGAAGTACTCGTAACGCAACCCATAATTCAGCGTCACATTCGCGAACACGCGGAAGTCGTCCTGCGCATATCCGTCGTACACGTTTTCGCGCAGATAAGTTTTGTGCAGTCCGGCCTGTAAGCTGCTTTGCGTCGGCAGTCCCAGCAGGAAGTCCGCGAACCCCGACCCCGTTGTCGTCTGCTGTGCCGCGCCGCTCTCTGTCGTCATCTGGTCGTGGGGACTCTCGGTCGCAAATCCCGTAAAGCTGAACGAGCCGAGCGGATTGTTGCCACCGATCGAGTCCGCATGAACGCGACGGATATCGAAGCCGAAGCGATAATTGTGCTTCGCGTGCCGGTAGCTCACAAAGTCCGAAAAGCTGATCGTCTGGTTGATCGTCTGGCTGGGCGACTGGTTCGAGAGTGTCGCGAAGTTCGTGATTTGTAGCCTCGGCACGCCGTTGTAAAACAGCGGATCGGCGAACTGGCCAGCTTGGTTCGGAATCGCAATCCCCGCCGCCGCCGTCGGATTGTTGGGCGTGTCCGTAAAGTAGTTGCGGGTCTTCGATTGGCTGCGGTTCCAGTTCAGCGTGCTGTTGTTTGAAAGCCGACCGAAGCCGATGGTGTAACCCACATTCAGCCCGTAGCCGTTGGATTCGCTGGCACCGCCCAGGGGCAGAAAAATGTTGCGATTGTCCTGCGCTGAGTGCGAGTAGCTGAATCCCGCATTGAGGTTCTGCCGCAATGCGGGCGGCGTATTGGCATTCGCCGCACCGCGTCGTCCGCCTCCTCCTCCGCGCCCGCCCGGTCCAGCGCCCGCCTGCCCAATCGTCCTCACATAGCGAGCGTTGATCTGCGTGTTGTTACTGCCCGCGTTGGAGACCGTCTGGTAGTTGAACGCGGTCGGGTCGGACGTAGTCAGGTTCGGCGCGGGATACAGATTCAGCAGCGCCTGGGCCTGCGGCGAAATGCCCGAAGTGATCTGATTGTTCGCATACGGCTGCCCGGTCGCCGGGTTAAAGATCGTGACCGGCGCAGGCAAGCCGTCGATGCGCTGAAACGACTGCGAAAAATCACCCGTGCGTTCGAGCACCGTTGGCACGCGCGCAGTTTGGAGAAAAGGATTTAGGTTCCTCTGCCCCGAAAGGTTCAGGAACACAAACTGCTTGGTGTTCGGCTTGGTCAGGCCGGGAATATAGGGCGACCCGGCGATGCTTGCGCCAAAGCGGTTGGAGTATGCCGCTGGGTTCGCCGTAAAGTGCGGCAATCCCGGGGCGGTCTGAAGCCACGAGGACGAGTTCAACGCAGCGTTTCCGACTTGATAGAACACGTTGCCATGCGGCTGCGCGGGATTGAACGACCTGAAGTTGAAGCCACCGCCACCTCCCTTGCCGCCACCGCCACCGCCCCGTCCTCCGCCCCCCAGCAGTCCGCCCAACGCGCTGACGATGGCGTTCGTGGGGTCGCCTCCCTGCGGAATCAATCCACTGGCCCGGCCCTGCGCGACGGCGTCCTCCACCTTTTGCCGAATCTCGTCTTCGCTGAAGTTCCCCAGCGCATTGGTCTGTCCGGTCTGGCCGCTCACCGCGACCGAATCCGTCGCCGCGCCCGCGCTGTCGCCCAGCCCGGCAAGCGACGGCAGCGCCGCCCCCGTCGCGCCCGTGCCCGCGCTGGCGTCGGCGGAGTCTACCGCATTCCCGGCGCTCAATCCCAGGCTCTGCAAGCCGCGCCCCGCTGTCGCGATATTCTGGCGGGCCTCGGCCGCCGCCGCGCGGCTCGCAAGCTGCATTCCGAAGTCCGCCGTCTGTTCCGGCTTGCCGCCGTTCTCGCCCGCCGCATTCAGCAGCACTTCGGAAGTCTCCGCCGCGAACGCCGCCAACTCCACGCGCACCACGTAGCGTCCATTGCGCGGAATGGCCATCGCATAGGCGCCGTTGATGTCGGTCGTGGTCGTGAATTTCTTTCCACTCAGCGAGTTGGTCGCAGTGATCGCCACTCCGGGGAGCGGAATGCCGCCCGCCTTGCCCGCCGTCCCGGCAACGACCGTGCCGTGAATCGCCCCACCTTGCGCGGCATCGGCGGGTGTCTGGGCGAGCAGACAGGTCCCACTCGCGGCCAACACCGCCACACCCGCCAACCATCCTCGCATCGTCACCGAAACCGACAAGTACACTCCTCCAACCTCACCGCTCTGCGGCGGCTTCGAGTCCTTCGCAGAAAATCGTTGCCTACTACTGCGGCTTCACCGGCGCGACATTTCCGCGATGCCCCTGCCGGGCTTGGCCCACGTTCAAGACGTTGGGCACAAACACGCCGCTCTTCACCGAACCCGTTCCCACCACATTGTCGCCAACCTTGATATCGGCCAGCGTGATACTCTCACCGCCTTCAGGCGCGCTGCCTGCGGACGCCGCGCCGCTCGCTCCCATCCCGAAGCCGCCCATGCCATTGCCGCGCCCCAGCCGCCCGCCGCGCTTGAACGACGTCGTCTCATCGAACCCGATGGTCTGCGCCACGCCGTCCGACCGCATCACGGTCATCTTCAAATTGTCGCCATCGATGGCCGTCACCTT
>JALYTE010000316.1 GCA_030854435.1 Acidobacteriota bacterium
GAAGAAACCAGGTCAGCGGCAAGACGACAAAGAGATTGGACCGGCACAGGACGGCGACGCCCACAACCATCGCCAGTAACACATCCGCGCGGTAGTTGGTCCGGGAACGCACAAGATAGAGCACGGCGGAAAGACACGCCAGCAAAAACAGCGAGGTCATGTTGGTCTGGTAGACCTTGTTGACGCTGAGCAAAATGTCCGGATAGAGGGCGAATGCCAGGCCGAGCGCAAACGCTGTGCGTGCCGTCGCGCCCAATTGCCGCAGGACAATCCAAACGACGCTCAACCACGCCAGGTAGATGGTGATGTTTGCGACCGCCAACCCAGAGATCCCCGGAAAGATGGAGAGCGCGCAACCCACGAAAGCCGAATAGCCGATAGAAAGGAAAACGGAAGAGATTCGATGGGTGCGGGCGAATTCGAGCGACGGCAATCCGTATTCGGTGAGTTCAAGGCTGAAGGGGAGTCTGGCGTGCGCGACAAGCGCGGCGATGAGCCCGAACGCGAGAAGAATTGCGAGCCAGCCAAAGTCTTTCGCGGAGTTTTTCTCGACCTGCATCCGTACTGCTCCAACCCCGTGAAATATCGGCCCGTATTTGAAACTCAGTTTATCAGCGCGAATAACGCACGCCATCGCGGTTGACGAAATCGCGTAAACTACATCAGGGTCAAATTTCTTCAGAGGCGCTTCATGCCACGCTTGGTCTCCCATCCGGACGAAGTCAAAGTCATCTCGCGCCGCTTCGGCACCGGTGCCGCCGACATCGAAAAGTACCTCGAGCAGGACGGCTACAAAGCCACGCGGCAGGCCATCGAAAAAGGCCCCGAGTGGATTCTCGCCGAGATGAAAGCCAGCGGCTTGCGCGGTCGCGGCGGCGCGGGCTTCCCCACCGGCATGAAGTGGAGCTTCGTCCCCAAAGTTTCCGCCAAGCCCAAGTACGTCCTGGTCAACGGCGACGAGTCCGAACCCGGCACCTGCAAAGACCACGTCCTCTTCCTCGAAGACCCGCACGCGGTCATCGAAGGCACCATGATCGCGGGCCTCGCCGTGGGGGCGAAGACAGGCTTCATTTATCTGCGCGGCGAGTACCGCTACCTCCTCAACATCATGGAGAAGGCCGTCGCCGACGCCTACGCCAAGGGCTTCCTCGGCAAGAACATCTTCGGCAAACCGGGCGTCGACTTCGACATCATCACGCAGACCGGTGCGGGTGCCTACGAAGTCGGCGAAGAGTCCGCGCTGATGGAGTCGCTCGAAGGCAAGCGCGGCGTGCCGCGCATCCGTCCGCCCTTCCCTGCGGTCGTCGGACTCTACGGCGGCCCCACGGTCATCAACAACGCCGAGACCATCGCCAACGCACCGCATATCCTGCTGATGGGCGGCGAGGCCTACGCCAAGCTCGGTACTGAACGCAACGGCGGCACGCGCCTCTTCGGAATCTCCGGCCACGTCGAACGCCCCGGCGTATACGAACTCCCCATGGGCTACTCGCTGCGCAAGGCCATCTACGATGTCGCGGGCGGCATCCCCAACGGCAAGAAACTCAAGGCCGTCGTCCCCGGCGGCGCGTCCTGTCCCATCCTCACCGCCGACGAAATTGACGTCGGCCTCGACTTCGACCAGATGGCGAAAGCGGGAACGATGCTCGGCTCCGGCGGCATCGTGGTGCTCGACGAAACGGTCAGCATCGTCGAGTTCGCACTCCGCACCATCCGCTTCTACCAGCACGAAAGCTGCGGCTGGTGCATCCCCTGCCGCGAAGGCACGGACTGGATCAAGAAAACGCTAACGCGCTTCCACGCTGGCGGCGGCAACAAGAAGGACATCGACAACATCCAGTACCTCGCCGAAAACATGATGGGCCGAACGTTCTGCCCGCTCGGCGACGCGGCCGCGATGCCAACGCTCGGCTTCGTCAAGAAGTTTCGCAAGGAATTCGAAGACTATATCGAGGGCACCCGCGTCGAGCATCCACTGATTCAGATTCAACCCGTCGGCGAGCCGGAATTAGCGGGAGCGCACTAGAATGCCGCTCACCGCCCGCGAAATTATTCGTAAAATAGACGCAGTGGGCTGGCGCTTCCTGCGCCAAAAAGGCAGCCACCGCATTTTTGTCCACGACTCCGTGCCAGGCGTCATTATCGTGCCAATGCATAAAGGCGACTTGAAGATTGGTACCGAACGCGACATCCTTAGACAGGCAGGTCTCCGATGAAAAAATTGTTTCTGGTTGTGTATGAGAAGAGCCGGAAAAATTATAGCGGCTTCGCTCCCGATGTTCCCGGTTGCGGCTCGCTGGGTATAACGCTCGAAGAGATTCGCGCGAACCTTCACGAAGCCTTGCAGCTTTATATCGATACCTCGGTTGAACTCGGCTATGCCCTACCAGAACCCACCACCAACACCATAACTCTGCCCATAGAAGGCGAGACCGACCCAAAGACAACCTATGTCGTGGAACGGATGTCTGTGACTTTCCCGCGCGCAAAGCTGGTCAACAAAGCCAAGCCGCGCCGGATGAAAGTCTCGACATCCAAGCGCCGCATGTTGCAGGCAGCCTAAGGACACCATGTCAGACGTGACTTCACCCCAGGTTTCTTTCGTTGTAGACGGCCAGAAGCTCCGCGCACCCGCGGGCACGCTGCTCATCGACGCCTGCAAGTCCGCCGGCATAGAAATCCCCGCCTTCTGCTACTACCCCGGGCTCTCGCTGCAAGCCGCTTGCCGCATGTGCCTTGTGCGCATCGAGAAGTCGCCCAAACTCGCCACCGCCTGCACCACCACGGTCGCCGAAGGCATGGTCGTTGCGACAGAGACTCCCGAAATTGCGCAGGCGCGCAAAGCCATGCTCCAGATGGTGCTCGCCAATCACCCGCTCGACTGCCCCGTCTGCGACGCCGGCGGCGAGTGCGAGCTGCAGGACATGTCCTTCAAGTACGGCGCGGCCGACAGCTTCTTCACCGAACCCAAGAACCACCGCGACGAACAGAAGTGGTCGCCGGTCGTCTACTTCGACCGCCCTCGCTGCATTCTCTGCTACCGCTGCGTGCGCGTGTGCGGCGAAGGCATGGACGTCTTCGCGCTAGGCATCCAGAACCGCAACAGCTTCTCCATCATCGCGCCCAACGTCCCCGCGCAACTCTCCCCCGAAGACCTCCCGCAACTTGACTGCGAGCAGTGCGGCATGTGCATCGACGTCTGCCCGGTTGGCGCGCTCACCTCCGGCACTTACCGCTACAAAACGCGCCCTTGGGAGATGAACCACGTCGCCACCGTCTGCACCCACTGCGGCGACGGCTGCAAGACCACCCTCGGCGTGCGCTCCGTCGCCGACGGCAGCGAAATAGTGCGCGGCGACAACCGCGACAAGTCCGGCATCAACGGCGACTTTCTATGCAACAAGGGTCGCTACGCCTTCGATTTCGCCAACAACATCGAACGCCTCACCGCGCCGCTTGTCCGCAAAGACGGCAAGCTCAAGCCCGTCTCCTGGGAAGAAGCCCTCACCTTCGCCGGAGCAAATTTACGCAAACTCCGCGACGAGCGCGGAGCGGACTCTATCGGCATCATCGGCTCCAACCGCACCACCAACGAAGAAAATTATCTGCTGCAAAAATTCGCGCGCACGGTCATTGGCACCAACAACATCGACCACCACCGCACCGCCGACTACGTTGCCTTCGCCGCAAGCCACGCCCAAACAGCCTCGCAGCGCGATGTCCTCAGCGCGCCCGCCGTCCTCATCGTCGGCGGCGACCCGACAAATCAAGCCCCGCTCACCGCCTGGAATCTCCGCACCGCCGTCCGTCTGAACCAAGCCCGCCTCTACATCGCGAACCACGCCGACATCAAGCTCAAACGCCAAGCCAAAGCCTTCACGCGGGTCGCTGAGTTCGGCTATGAAGCCTTCGTCGATTCCCTCTCCAGCAACAACGAATTCGCCGACGCCGTTCGCGGCGAAGAAAAACTCATCGTCCTCATCGGCAACGAAGTCCGCGGAGCCAACCTCCAAAAACTTATCGCTTCCTTTCCCACCGCAAAGTTCGCCCTGCTCGCCGACTACGCCAACTCTCGCGGCGCGGCCGACATGGGGATGCTCCCCGACGTGCTCCCCGGCTACCAGCCCCTTGGCACCTCCGCGCTCGCGAACGAGTACAAGACCTCCGGCAACCCTGGCCTCAACCTTGTCGAGATGTTCGATGCGGCAACCTCAGGCGAACTCTCCGCGCTTTACGTCGTCGGCTCCAATCCCGTCGCCCGCTACAATATCGACCCCACCGCGCTTGCCAACACCTTTCTCATCGTGCAAGACCTCTTCCTCACCGAAACCGCGCTGCTCGCCGACGTGGTCTTTCCCGCCGCCAACCTCTATGAAAAATCCGGCTCCGTGACCAACTCCTATGGCGACCTCCAACTCGTCTCCAAAGCCGCCGACAAATCCGGCACTCGCTCCGACTTCGAACTCATCGTTCGTCTCGCCGACAAGTTCGGCCACGAAATCGCGCAACTCGTCCCATTCGGTAAAGGACTCCGCGCCGACATGGGGCAGAGCCGCGGCGCGCAATCCGGCGAAGCCGACCGTCACTCCATCTGGCTCGTTGCGAACAACCTGGAACCCAAGCTCTCGCCCTTCGACCCCTTCGCCATCCTCGACGAAATTCAACGCCTCGTCCCCGGCTACGACAAGCTCTCCCGCCTCCAACTGCTTAACGGCAACGACCAGCACCTCTCCCCTGCCGCCGGCGACCTCGTCCAAATCTCAAACCGCAACGATCTCGTCCTGCCCTCCAACGACACGCTCTTCACCTCCGGCTCCCTCACCCGCTTCTCGACCATGCTTCAAGACGTGCAGCGCCACCAATCAAAAGAAGTCGCAGATCACCTCGCCGCCGACTAACTCAAAACTCATTACTCACAACTGATCGAAACCTTTTCTACGCTCTCTCGCTCATCGCTCTAAGCTGACCAAGAACCGAAACCGCTGCGAATCTCAAACATAAACGATGACTCACAACTTCCAAATCTTCCTCCTCATCACGATCCTCAAGATCGCGGTCGTGCTGGCCATAACCCTGACGGCCGTCGCGTACACGGTGTTGCTGGAGCGTAAAGTCCTAGGCCGCATGCAGAACCGCTGGGGACCCTCGCGCGTCGGTCCCTTCGGCCTGCTGCAACCCCTTGCCGACGGCATCAAGCTCTTCCTCAAAGAAGACATGATGCCCCTCGCCGTCGAGCGCCCGCTCTTCGTCCTCGCGCCCGTCATCGCCCTCACTTGCGCGCTCGTCTCGATCGCCGTCGTCCCCTTCGGCGCTCGCACCTACGTTCACGGCGTGGACATCACACAAATCGCCGACCTCAACATCGGCCTGCTGGTAATCCTCGGCATCACCTCGATCGGCGTTTACGGCATCGCGCTCTCCGGCTGGTCGTCCAACAACAAGTACTCCCTCTTCGGCTCTCTGCGCGCCGCCGCGCAGCTCGTCAGTTACGAGCTAGCCCTCGGTCTTTCGCTGGTGGGCGTCGTCATGCGCGCGCAATCGTTGCGCCTGCGCGACATCGTCGATTCGCAGGGCGCGCACGGCATGTTGTCCTGGAATATCTTTGGCGGCTTGCAAATCGTTGCATTTTTCATCTACCTGATGGCCGCATACGCCGAAACCAACCGCTCGCCCTTCGACCTTCCCGAAGCCGAATCCGAACTCGTCGCTGGATACCACACCGAGTACAGCTCCATGAAGTTCGCGATGTTCTTCATGGCCGAGTACGCCAACATGATCACCGTCGCTTGCGTCGCCACGCTCATGTTTTTCGGCGGGGCGTCCTCACCCTTTGGCCACATCTTCGACCGCTTTGGCGCGGGCATCGTCGCGCACGCGGTCTTCTCCATCTTCTGGTTCGTCTTTAAGGTTTTTGCGTTCATCCTGCTCTACATCTGGGTCCGCGCCACACTGCCCCGTTTTCGCTACGACCAACTGATGGGCTTCGGCTGGAAGTTCCTCCTCCCCATCGCCATGATCAATATCCTCGCCACAGCGCTCGCGCTCGCCTATCATCCGCACGGCTGACGCTTTACAATCGAAGTTCACGCTTAAGTAGGAACACCGAACCGCCGATGCAAATCGCCCTCTTCATCATCTTCGGATTGCTGGCCGTGGCAGGAGCGCTCAATCTGCTCTTCCAGCGCCACCCCATCAACAGCGCGCTTTCGCTGGTGGTCGTGATGATGTCGCTGGCCGTCCTTTATTGGTCTCTAGGTGCGGAGTTCCTCGCCGCCGCGCAAGTCATCGTGTACGCGGGTGCGATCATGGTGCTGTTCGTCTTCGTCGTCATGCTTTTGAACGCGGGCGAAGAAGAGCGCACCCACGGCTCGAAGATCGCTTACATCGCTGGAATACCCGGAGCGGCCGCGATTTTCTGTTTACTCGCCTTTGTCTTTCTCTCCAACAAGACCGCCCTCGGCGCCACCCAACTCGGTGGCACACTCTCCAACGCCAGCTCCAACATCCGCGACCTCTCGCACGTCCTCTTCACGTCTCTCTTGCTGCCGTTTGAAGTGACGTCCATCCTCATCCTCATTGCTATTCTCGGCGCGGTCGTCCTCGCCCGGAAGGAACTCTGACCATGCGTCTCTTCGGTTGGTTCCCTCTTCTGTGCTTGCTCATCGTCATCGCTATCGTCGCGCGGCGGAGGAAGCTCTAGTGGTCCCCATCGCCTACTATCTCGTCCTCGCCGCGGTCCTGTTTTGCATCGGCATCGCCGCCTTCCTCATCAAGCGCAACGTCATCAGCATCTTCATGTCGATCGAACTGATGCTCAACGCCGTCAACCTCACCTTCGTCGCCTTCGCGCACATGTGGCATCAAATTTCAGGCCAGATTTTTGTCTTCTTCGTAATGGTTGTTGCAGCCGCCGAGGCCGCCGTCGGACTCGCCATCATCATCGCCCTCTTCCGCACCCGCCAAACCCTCAACGTCGACCACGTCAACCTCATGAAAAACTGACCTTTTTTGTTTGTCATCCCGTAGGAATTTGCTTTTGTCGTTGCTTTTCTTTCTGTCATTCCCGCAGGGAACCTACTTCTCCCCTGCACACCCATGAGAGCCGCTCCAAACCGATGAACCCCCAACTCCTCTGGCTCATCCCGCTGCTTCCCTTCGCCGGCTTCCTCATCAATGGGATCGTCGGACGCAAGCTCCCGCGTGCCGCCGTCTCTGCGATTGCGCTGCTATTCACGCTCGCCCCCGCGCTCATCGTTCTAAAGCTTTGGCTGCATATGCAATCCACGGGCGAGCTTTCGATGTCCGTGACCAGCCTCCCGTGGATCGCCATCACCGGTTTCCAGGTCAACTTCAGTTTCGTCGTCGACCACCTCACCCTCATCATGCTCGGCGTCGTCACCGGCGTCGGTTTCCTCATCCACGTTTACTCCGCCGCATACATGGCGGAAGACGAAGGCTACTGGCGCTTCTTCGCCTACCTCAACCTCTTCATGTTCTTTATGCTGGTGCTGGTGCTGGCCGAAAGCTTTCTTTTGCTCTTCGTCGGTTGGGAAGGCGTCGGCCTCTCGTCGTACCTGCTCATCGGCTTCTACTTCAAGAAGGACTCTGCCGCCAACGCAGGCAAGAAAGCTTTCATCGTCAACCGCATCGGCGACTTCGGTTTTCTACTTGCGATGTTCCTGCTCATCCAACACTTCGGTAGCCTGAGCTTCGCGAACGTCTTCGCGCAAATCGCCGCTCTGCCCTCAGGCTCCGTCGCGTGGCTCACACCTATCGCGCTGCTTCTCGTCCTCGGAGCTGCTGGCAAATCCGCGCAAATCCCGCTCTACGTTTGGCTCCCCGACGCGATGGAAGGCCCCACGCCCGTCTCCGCGCTCATCCACGCGGCGACGATGGTCACAGCGGGCATCTACATGATCGCCCGCTGCCACACACTCTTCGACCGCTCCCCCACAGCTCTCATGGTCGTCGCCTGCATTGGAGCCGCAACCGCGCTGATGGCCGCAACCATAGGCCTCGTACAGCACGACATCAAGCGCGTCCTCGCCTACTCCACCGTTTCGCAACTAGGCTACATGTTCATGGCCTGCGGAGTCGGCGCGTATGAGGCCGGAATTTTCCACCTCATGACTCACGCCTTCTTCAAAGCGCTGCTTTTCCTCGCGGCAGGCAGCGTCATCCACGCGCTTTCCGGCGAACAAGACATGCGCCTCATGGGTGGCCTCCGCAAACGCATCCCCATCACCTTCTGGACCATGACCGCAGGCGTCTTCGCCATTGCGGGCATTCCTCCGTTCGCGGCATTTTTCTCCAAAGACGAAATTCTCTACCAGACCTTTATCTCCGACAACCCGCTCGCGAAACTCCTCTGGGCCGTCGGAATGTTTACCGCGTTCCTGACCGCGTTCTACATGTTCCGTCTCTGGTTCAAGACCTTCTTCGGCGAGTCGCGCTTCGACGAAGTCGCCCTCGCCCACGGTCATTCCGCCGCCCCAGCTCTTGGCGACCACGGTACCCCGATTCACGCCTCCTCCGACACCACTCTCGTCATGGAACCCGAGCATGACTCCGGACAAGCCGCGCACCCGCACGGCGTCCACGAGTCCTCGTGGATCATGCTGCTCCCCCTCATTATTCTGGCCATACTCTCTGTCGTCGGCGGTTGGGTCGGCGTCCCGCTGGCCTTCGGCGGGCACAACGAGATCGAGCACTTCCTCGAGCCGGTCTTCTCCGTCGCAGGGACACACACCGTCGAGCACGTTGCGACCCGCAGCGCGGAACCGGTTCTCGCCTTCCTGTCCTTTGCCACCGCCGCGCTCGGCCTCTACATCGCCTACATTCTCTACTATCGCAAGCCCGGCACAGCCGCCGAAATCGCGCTCAAAGTCAAGCCAGTCTACTCGCTTCTGAGCCACAAATACTGGGTCGACGAAATCTACAACGCAGTCCTCATCGGCCCACTCCTCGTCTTCTCGCGCTTCATCCTCAGCGGCCTCATCGACGCCGGCATCGTGCAAGGCGCAGGCACCGCAGCCGGTGGAACCACTCGCGGCCTCAGTTCCATCGTCCGCCGCATGCAATCCGGAAACATCCGTTCCTACGCCGGTTGGCTCGCCCTCGGGGCCGCCGCCGTCATCCTCGTCACGCTCTTCGGCCACCACCCCTTCACGCACTAACGCAGTCGCTGTTGCTGTTTTTTTTGTCATCCCGTAGGGATCTGCTTTTGCTTTTCTTTCTGTCATTCCCGTAGGGAATCTGCTTCTTCTTTTGCTTTTGCTTTTGTTTTTGCTTTTGCACTTGTCGTTGCTTGTTTTTCGCCGTCATCCTGAGCCGTAGGCGAAGGACCCCCGTATTGGCTCTTAGAACCACCCAGAATTGAAATGAACCTCGACCACATCATCCTGACCCTCACCCTCCTAACGCCGCTCGTCGGCGCAGGAGCGCTCGCGCTCATCCCCGAGCGTGAAGGAACCAAAACGCACCACATCGCTGCACTCATCGTCACGCTCATCACCTTCGGCCTGACGCTCCACCTCCCCTTCCACTACGCCTACGCCGATCACACTGCCATCGTCTTCCAGTTCGGACAAAACCTGGCTTGGATTAAAAACCCCGCCATCCGCTACCATGTCGGCGTCGACGGCCTCTCGCTCTGGCTCGTGGTCCTCACCGGCCTTCTCGCCCCACTCGGCGTTCTTGCGTCTTGGAACGCCGTCAAGACCCGCGCCAAAACCTTCTTCGTCCTCTTCCTGCTCCAACAGGTCGCGATGATCGGCATCTTCATCTCGCTCGACACTTTCCTCTACTACGGCTTCTGGGAACTCTCGCTCGTCCCCATGACGCTGCTCATCGCCACCTTCGGACGCACCGAAAACCGTCGCCGAGCAGCCATTAAATACTTCCTCTACACCTTCATCCCCTCCGCCATCCTGCTGGCCGGAATGATCTGGCTCTACGTCCGCACCGGCACCTTCGATATGCCCGCGCTCCAAGCCCTCGCCGCCGCGCACCGCATCTCGCCCAACGCCCACGCGCTCTGGCTTTGCTCGCTCGCTTTTCTGGTCGCCTTCGCCGTCAAGGTCCCCATCTTCCCGCTGCACGGCTGGCTCTCGGACGCCATCTCCGAAGCCCCCACAGCCGTCGTCATAGTGCTCGCCGGAAAGCTCGGTCTCTACTCCATCCTGCGTTTCAGCTTCGGCATCTTTCCTGAACAATCCCGCCACATCGCCCCGCTCCTGATCGCCCTCGGAGCCATCGGCATCGTCTATGGCGCACTCAACGCCCTCATCCAAAATGACCTGAAAAAACTCGCTGCATTTTCAACCCTCAGCCACCTCAGTTTCATCACGCTGGGCATCTTCACCTTCACCATCGCGGGACTCGACGGCGGGACGTTCCAAATCCTCAACGAATCCCTCATCGGAGCCGCGTTCTTCATCCTGCTCGGCCTGCTCTACGAGCGTTACGGCACCTACGACATGCGCGACTACGGCGGCCTCGCCGCCCGCCTTCCGTGGATCGCGACATTCTTCGTCATCACCTCGCTCGCCGCTGTCGGTCTGCCCATGCTCAACGGCTTCGTCGGCGAGTTCCTCATCCTCACTGGCTCCATGCAATCCATCGCCACCCATCACATCCTCTGGACAGTCGTCGCCACCACCGGCGTCATCTTCTCCTGCGCCTACATGCTCTGGATGATCCAGCGCGTCTTCTACGGCGCGCTCGGCCACCGCCCCGAAGAAGTTCGCATTGGACCTCAGAGCTGGGACCTCACACCCCGCGAGCACATCGAACTCTGGCCCCTCGCCGCACTCTTCCTCATCATGGGCGTCGCCTCGCCCGTCTGGATGCGCGCCATCGACACCTACGCCGCCACCACCGCCGACAAACCCGCTCTCCTCAACCCCGGTCCCTTCAAACACATCGAAACCGAAACTTACGGTACTCCAAAAACGGACGGCGGAGCCGCGAATACCAAGCAGGGCACGAAAACGGAGGGAGCGTGGGGCTTTAGCCCCACGAATATTACCGCTAAGAGTAAGGGGGCTTTAGCCCCGGGCCTTTGGCCTGCTCCCACCACAACTTTGTCATCTCGACCGATCCTGAGCGAGCAAAGCGAGTCGAAGGGGAGTGGAGAGATCGCAGCATTTCGCCCGCCCGCCACAAATCCCAAGCCGGAGGCGAAGAAATAAATGCGTCTCTCCGCCAACCTTCTCACCATCCTCCCCGAGCTCATCCTCACCCTCACCGGCATCCTCATCATGCTGGCTGAGCCGCTCATCCCCCCCGGCCGCACCCGCAAACCCCTCGGATGGCTCGCCTCCTTTGGGACAGCTCTATCAGGCATCGCCGCATACTACCAACTCCACGTCACCAACTCCACTGGTCCCATCACCGGTTTCTACGGGACGGTCCAGATCGACCCCTTCTCCGTCTTCTTCCATCTGCTCATCACGGCGGTGGTCCTGGTCACGCTGCTCGGTTCGCTCGACTACTTCGAGCGCCCCATCACCCATGCTGGCGAATACTTCGCGCTCGTCCTCTTCGGCGCGACCGGCATGATGTTCATGACCAGCTCCGTCGAACTTCTCATGGTCTTCATCGGCCTCGAAATCTCGTCGATCTCGACCTACATCCTTGCCGGTTTCCGCAAAGGCCAGGCCACGGCTTCCGAATCGTCCCTAAAATATTTCCTCCTCGGCTCTTTCGCGACCGCGTTCTTCCTCTACGGAATCGCTCTCTGCTTCGGGGCCACCGGCTCGACCCGCATTGCCGTCATCGCCAGCGGTCTCGCCACCACGCAAACCCCGATGCTGGCCTGGCTCGCCCTCGCGATGATCGTCATCGCCCTCGGCTTCAAAGTCTCCGCCGCCCCCTTCCACGTCTGGACGCCGGACGTCTATCAAGGCGCGCCCGCCCCCGTTGTCGGCTTCATGTCCACGGCCCCCAAGGCCGCCGCCTTCGCTGTGCTCCTCCGCGTGCTCTACTCCGGCTTCCCGCTCTACCAACACCGCTGGGCCGCCCTCATCTGGATACTCGCCGTACTCTCAATGACCATCGGCAACCTCGGCGCCTTACTCCAGAGCGACGTTAAACGCCTGCTGGCCTACTCCTCGATCGCCCACGCCGGCTACCTCCTGGTCGCTTTCACCGCCTTCGGCACAGACGGGATCTCCGCCGCTTGCTTCTACACCGCTACCTACGCCGCCATGAACGTCGGTGCGTTCCTGGTTCTCGGCCAAATTTCGGGCTTCGACGAAACCGCGCGCTCCATCGACGACTTCACCGGCATGGCCCTCAAGCGCCCCGTCCTCTCCGCGCTTTTCGCCTTCTTCCTGTTGGCGTTGATCGGCATCCCCTTCACCGGCGGTTTCTTCGGCAAGTTCTACGTCTTCTCTGCGGCCATCCACTCCGGAAACATTTGGCTCGCCATCATCGGTCTGGCCAACTCCGGGGTCGCCTGCTTCTACTACCTGCGCCTGCTCGCGGCCCTCTACGCCCGCCCTATCGTCGACGAATCCGCCCCGCAGCCTGCCCGCGCCTTCACCCCCGCCGCTGGTCTCGCCCTGGCCGCGACCGCCCTCGCCACCCTCGCCCTAGGCATCGTACCCGGACGCCTCCTGCATCTGACGCAGCGCGTCTCCACCAC
>JALYTE010000106.1 GCA_030854435.1 Acidobacteriota bacterium
ACCCCGTCACGCTCACCGACCTGCGCCTCGCCCGCGAACAGAAGAACGCCGAAAAGCTCGAGTCGCTACTCCAGATTCGCGCCGAGCGTTTCTCCCTCATGGCCGAGCTCGCCAAGCTGCCCAAGGACATGGTCTTCTTCACCCAAATCACCATGGAGTCCGCCGAAGACCCCGACTACCTCGACGCCATGCGCCGCGCGAATATCAAAGGCGCGCTGGTGGGCGTCGAAGCCGTCACGCCCGAAGGCCTCAAGGCCGTCTACAAAGACTTCAACTACTCGGGTGATCGCCTGGTTCAACAGCTACAGACATTCCGCAAGCACGGCGTCCACGTCCTCGGCTCCTTCATCTTCGGCCTGCCCACGGACAAGCCCAGCACTTTCGACGCGACGGTCGAACTGGCCCTCAAAGCCGGCGTCACCTTCGCGCAATTCGTCATGATGACGCCCTTCCCCGGCACCGTCGATTTCATTCGTTGGGAGAAGGAGCAGGCCGCCGCGCCTGAAATGGTCGGCGACACTCCCATCACGCGCTATTGGCTGATCCCGACCGCCATCCGGCCCAAGATGTTCACGCCGCATCCCAGTATGGCCGCCGACGAAATCCGCGCGCGCACCCAAAAAGTCTGGGACCGCTTCTACACTCTCGGTGCGGTGTGGCAACGCTCCGCCTGCACGCCGACCCTGCGCGCCCGCGTCGCGTTCGTCCTGCTCTCCAAGCTCTACCGCCAGATGTACGCCGGGACGGGTATCTCCACCGACAGCGCGCGAAAAAAGAAAGCCAAAACCTGGGCCCGCTGGACGGCGAGCCAAACGCGCAAAATCTTCCGCGCCAAGCCCATGCCTGAACTCACCTACCCCGACTGGCAGCCGCGCCCCAGGTGCGTCCCGCAATTGACGCAACTCAACATACAGCCCTCAACGCTATCCGTAGACTAGACAGCCACAAGCGGGGATGCACCATGTCCGATTTTTTCGGACATGGGTTCCCACCGCAGACCTAACACCGCACCACATTCCCCGCCGAAATCCCCTTCGTCGCATTGCGCGTGTCCACCACCAGCTTCGACTCCTTCACGATCGCCTGATAGTCGTACTGACTATGGTCGGTCACAATCAGCACGCAGTCGTACTGCCCTAGGTCGTCGAGCGGCGTAGACGTCATATTCAGGTTGTAGTGCCGTCCCCGCCCCACCTTCGGATGGAACGGATCGTTGTACAGCATCTCCGCACCCTCCTTGCGCAGCAGCTCGATGATCGTCAGCGACGGCGACTCGCGCAGGTCGTCGATGTCCTTCTTGTACGACATGCCCAGCATCAGAATCTTCGAACCGTTGACCGACTTCTTGTGCTGGTTGAGCGCCTTCGCCACCTGCTGCGTCACAAACTCCGGCATCGCCTCGTTGACCTCGCCCGCCAGCTCGATGAAGCGCGTATTGAAGTCGTACTCCTTCGCCTTCCAGCTCAGATAGAACGGGTCGATCGGAATGCAATGCCCGCCCAGGCCCGGCCCCGGATAAAAAGGATGGAAGCCGAACGGCTTGGTCGACGCCGCGTCGATCACTTCCCAGATGTCCACGCCCATGCGCAGCGAAAGCACCTTCAACTCATTCACCAGCGCGATATTCACGCAGCGGTAAATGTTCTCCAGCAGCTTGGTCATCTCGGCCACGCGCGTCGTTGAAACGCGCACTGCCGTCGCGAAAATGCCTTCGTACAAGGTCGCCGCAAGCTCTGTCGCGACCGGATCGTGGCCGCCAACGACCTTCGGAATGTCGCGCCGCGCGACCTGCGTGTTGCCCGGGTCTTCGCGTTCGGGCGAGAACGCAACATAGAAAACCCCGCTCTTGGAGGGCGTGTCGGCGGGCGTCCCGGCGGTCTGCGCCTTCAGGCCATGCTTGTTCCCGGCTTCCAACAGGGGGATCAAAATATCTTCCGTCGTCCCCGGATAAGTCGTACTTTCGAGCGCAACGAGTTGGCCTTCCTGAAGCCAGGGCGCGGTCGCCTTGGCCGTCAATTCGATAAAGCTGAGGTCGGGCTCGCGATGGCCTGTCAGTGGCGTCGGGACACACATCAAAATGGCATCCTGCTCCGCCAGCTCGGAAAAATCGGTGGTCGCGCTGAAACCTTTTTTCCGGGCCGATTGTATCTCCGCTTCTGGAATGCAGAAAATATAAGACCGACCAGCGCTGAGGTGCTCGATCTTACTTTCGTCGATGTCGAAGCCCGTGACTTTGAAACCGGCCTCGGCGAAAAGCAACGACAGCGGCAGCCCGACATAGCCAAGCCCAATCACTCCGACCTTTGCATTGCGGGCCTTCAGACGGCCAAAACGCTCGGCCGCGATCTCTGGAAGAGTTGAAACGTTTGTACTAGACATATTGCGCTATTATCGCATCCCGCATGACCTAACGATCTGAGCGGCCAAGCGCAACCGATTCCGTTTCTACGGTAGCTCTGATCCAATCCGGACTGGTTCTTGCCGGAGTAGCAGCTTCTTGCCGGAGTAGCAGCGGGCTTTAGCCCGCGGCAAGTGGCACGAAACGTGATGGGCTTTAGCCCCGGAAGGCATGCCGTCGGATTTAATGAGGCTCCCCTACATCTTTCGACTCATTTCTCCACCGCAGATACAGGTAATATCGAACCAGTGCAGATTCTGTCCGAGCATCCCTGAAGCGCAAGGATTCCGGTCTCTGGAGCGGCCTCTTTTACGTGCCGCGCAGGAATTTCGGAGCCGCATGATCGGACCAAACCATAAAGTCAGAGGAGATTGATGGCACGCTATTTGATTACGGGGATCGCCGGTTTCATCGGGTCCACGCTTGCACACACCCTGGTTGAACAAGGCCACGAAGTACGAGGCATCGACAATCTTTCGACGGGAAATCTCGACAACCTTGCGGACATCGAATCGTCCGTAGCTTTTCAACAAGCCGACCTCCAGGACCTGCCCGCTATGCAGAAGGCCTGCGAAGGCGTCGACTACGTTCTTCACCAGGCCGCGCTCGCCTCCGTGCCGCGCTCGGTCAAAGACCCGCTCGGCTCGCATCAAGCCAACATCAACGGCACGTTGAACGTCCTGCTAGCGGCCCGCGACGCGCGCGTGAAACGCATCGTTTATGCGGCTTCGTCTTCGGCCTACGGCGACCAGCCGACCCAGCCCAAGCGCGAAGAGATGCTCCCGCAACCGCTCTCGCCGTACGCGACGCAGAAGCTCACCTGCGAGTACTACATCCAGTCCTTCTGCAACGTCTATGGAATGGAGGGCGTGTGCCTGCGCTACTTCAACATCTTCGGCCCGAGGCAGTCGGCCGATTCGCCTTACTCCGGCGTGATCGCGCAGTTCATCTACAAAATGATGGCCGGCGAGACGCCCACCATCAACGGAGACGGCTCGACCAGCCGCGACTTCACCTTTGTCCAGAACACGGTGAACGCCAACCTGCTGGCGTGCCACGCCCCGAAGGAAGTGGCGACCGGCCGCGTCTTCAACGTCGGCACGGGCCACAGCCACACGCTCAACGAACTCTACGCCTCGCTGGCTGAGATTCTCGTCTTCACCGAGAAGCCGAAGTATGGCCCCACCCGCGAAGGCGACGTGC
>JALYTE010000109.1 GCA_030854435.1 Acidobacteriota bacterium
CGGAGAACTTAAACAGGCGGGAAGCGATGTCCGTGACCCGTCCGCGAGACTCGATTGCGCCATCCTGGGGTTGGTAGAGTTTGGTCGCGCCCGTCGACGGGGACGATGCCCATGCGATTCCGCCGTGCCCGGTGCGGCGCGGCATTGCGGGTGGAGACAACAAATGACTCTTTGAAGGCGGGGTGTTTTCCGATGGGCCGATGAGAGTTTGAAGCATAGCGTGTTCCCTGGGATTGGAAGCGCGCGGAGTTGCGCACAGCCTATGAGTGATAGGACGATGCATTTCGCCACAGCGTTGCTTGCGGACCCGCCCGGGCATAGTTCGAAATCGCTATTCTGAGACTTCGGCCGCCAGCGCCGCTCGCAGACGCTGCCAGCTTTCGGAAAGCATCTCCGGCAGGACGCGCGTCTCGCCGGTCACGGTCATGAAGTTGGTGTCGCCGCTCCAGCGCGGAAGCGCATGAATGTGCAGGTGATGCGCGACGCCGGCACCTGCGGATTGGCCGAGGTTGAGGCCCATATTCAGGCCGTCGGGCTGGTAGATCTTGCGCAACACGCGTTCCGCGCGCCGTAGGAGCAACGTGATCTCCATCGCCGTCTCGACCGGAAGCGCCGCCAGACTGGCTTCGTGGCGGTAGGGCACCACCATCAGATGGCCGTTGCTGTACGGAAACGCGTTCAGCACGAGATAGGCCGTCTGGCCGCGTTCCAGCAGGCCGACGGCTTGCTCGGCCTCGGCGCGATCCATGCCGCGTTCGATGGCGCAGTTTACCGCTGCCAGCATGTTGCAGAAAACGCAGTGAAAATCTCCAGGCCAGCCGTCGAGCTTTGGCGGCACACCCTTGCGGTCCAGGTTTGCGTCCTTGTCGGTGACGTAGGCGTAGCGCCAGGGAGTGAAGAGGCGATCCATACATCGCAATATAGTCGATGCGGTTGACCGCGTTTCGCGTGGCTGTTAGAATTGGGATTGAGCCACTGTGCGCGGGATTCGGTCGCAGCCGCTTTTCTACATGCTTCACAACACTCCTGACGACATCATCGCTTAGAGTTCCGCCTCACCGGCGGCGGCAATTTTTTCGCCTCCAGCTTTAAGCGATGGCAAAGCAGCAAGAGTGAATCACTGGATCCGGAGTCACATAAATTCATGGCCGACAACGACCACATCCTTTCAACCGAGAGCACACCCCTGAACACGACACTCGAACCCCACGCGGCAGACGCGACGACCGAAGTTTCTTCGGAGTCGAACGACACTTCCTCCAACCCCGTTTCCGAGGCGGTCCACACTCCGGACGCTGCTCCGAACGACGTCGTTCAGCATGACGTCGTTCAGCATGATGCGCCTACAGACTCGCCTTTCGGCGAGACCGCGCAGCACGCTGCCGCAGACCCGATTCCGGCCATCTCGGCGAGCTCCGCTTCTGAAGCCGAGCCCGAGTACGACGCCGAAGATTTTGCCAAGGCGCTGGAAAGCTTCGACCGCGAGCAGGCCGCGGAGAAGGAATCCGCGCAATCCATGACCGCTGAAGAGGCGGTCGTGACCGGCACCGTGGTCAAGATCACGGA
The DNA here is from genome assembly GCA_030854435.1 of Acidobacteriota bacterium. Classification (GTDB taxonomy): domain Bacteria; phylum Acidobacteriota; class Terriglobia; order Terriglobales; family Acidobacteriaceae; genus Granulicella. The sequence goes on from JALYTE010000109.1 coordinate 1,567, forward strand.
CAAGCACGTCGTCATCGACATCGGTCTTAAGTCCGAGGGGCTGATTCCGCTCGACCAGGTGCTGGACCACACCGGAACGCCGAAGTTCAACGTCGGCGACACGGTCGAGGTGGTTGTCGAGCGCGAGGAATCCGAGGGCGGTTATCTTGTCAGTTATGAGAAGGCCCTGCGCCACAAAGTCTGGGACAAGCTTGAAGAAGCGGCAAACACCAAGACGCCGGTCAAGGGCATGGTGCTGGCGCGCGTCAAGGGCGGCCTGACGGTCGATATAGGCATCAAGGCGTTTCTGCCCGGCTCGCAGGTCGAGGTGCGCCCGGTTCGCAATCTCGATGGCTACGTCGGCACCGAGATCGAAGTCCGCGTCATCAAGCTCAACAAGAAGCGCGGCAACGTCGTCATCTCGCGCAAGGAACTGCTCGAAGAAGACCAGAACGCCAAGAAAGAAGTCACGCTCGCGACCCTCGAAGAGGGCGCGGTGTTCACCGGCGTGGTCAAAAACCTTACCGACTATGGTGCGTTCGTCGATATGGGCGGCCTCGACGGCCTGCTGCACATCACCGACATGAGCTGGGGGCGCCTGACGCATCCGCGCGACCTGGTCAATGTCGGCGATGAGATTCAGGTCAAGGTGCTCAAGTTCGACAAGGAAAAGCAACGCGTTTCGCTGGGCTTCAAGCAGCTCACGCCCGACCCGTGGCTTGATGCCACGGAGCGCTACCCGATCGGCGCGCAGGTCCGCGGGCGGGTCCTTTCCGTCACCGATTACGGCGCGTTCGTCGAACTCGAACAGGGCATCGAAGGCCTCGTCCATGTGTCTGAAATGACCTGGTCCAAGCGCATGAAGCACCCCTCGAAGATGGTCAAGCCCGGCGATGAAGTCGACACCATCATCCTGAGCGTGAACCCGACCGACCGCCGGATTTCGCTGGGTATGAAGCAGCTTCAGGACAATCCCTGGGAGCAGCTTGAGAACAAGTACCCGACCGGCGCGATCATCGAAGGCCGCGTGCGCAACCTCACCGACTTCGGCGCGTTCATTGAAATTGAAGACGGCATCGACGGCCTGGTCCACGTCTCGAATCTGTCGTGGACCAAACGCATCAAGCATCCTTCGGAGGTGCTCAAGAAGGGTGAGAAGGTCAAGGCAATCGTGCTCGGCGTCGAGCCTGAAAACCGCCGCCTCTCGCTCGGCGTCAAGCAACTTCAGCCCGACGTGTGGGACACGTTCTTCGCGCAGCACCGCATCGGCGACGTCATTAAGGGCAAGGTACTGCGCACGGCGCAGTTTGGCGCCTTTGTCGAAATCGCCGAAGGTGTCGAGGGCCTCTGCCACATCTCGGAAGCGGTCGACGAGCATGGCAAGCAGGTCAATCTTGAAGTTGGCGCGGAGCACGAGTTCAAGATCGTCAAGATGAACCAGGAAGAGAAGAAAGTCGGGCTCTCGATCAAGGCCGTTGGCGAAGAAGCCAGCCGCGCGGAGGTCGAAAGCTACAAGGAGTCGAACAAGGGTTCCGGCGGCAACAAGGGCGGCGGCAAGGGGCAGGGCGGAAGCTCATCCTCCAGCAGCGGCTCGTCTTCCTCGACGACTCTCGGCGACCTTCTCAAGTGGAAGAAGTCCGAGAACGAAGAGAACAGCTAAGAGCAGGAAACAGCAAACAGCAAAGGCCGCCCAATCCAATTTGGGCGGTCTTTGCGATTGGCTCCGCTGCATTCAGCACCAACGGCGCGCGCGATACCAGCCGGGGCCGAAGGCCCAGGTACACATGCCAAACGCGCCAGAGGTTTGAAAGCCCGACCCATAATC